>NZ_JBVHEP010000016.1:0-218650 GCF_055562795.1 Streptomyces sp. NPDC016851 | reverse complement strand
TTCTTCGCCAACACCCCCGACATCCTGCACGCCTACCTCCAGCACGGCGGCCGCCCCGCCTTCGAGGTCCGCGCCGTCCTCGCCGCCACCCTCTCTCCCACCTGGGGCATCTACTCCGGCTACGAGCTGTGCGAGAACACCCCGCTCAGGGAGGGCAGCGAGGAGTACCTCGACTCCGAGAAGTACCAGCTCAGGCACCGCGACTGGGAGGCCGCCGAACGCGAGGGCCGCACCATCACCCCGCTGCTGACCAAGCTCAACACCATCCGCCGCGAGAACCCGGCCCTCCAGCAGTTGCGGGACCTCCACTTCCACCACGCGGACCAGGAAGCGGTGATCGCCTATTCGAAGCGGCAGGGTTCGAACACGGTTCTGGTGGTCGCCAACCTCGACCCCCACCACACCCAGGAGGCCACGGTCTCGTTGGACATGCCGCAACTCGGCCTGGACTGGCACGAGTCGGTGCCGGTGCGCGACGAGCTCACCGGCGAGACCTACCACTGGGGCAGGGCCAACTATGTGCGCCTCGAACCGGGCCACAGGCCCGCGCATGTCTTCTCGGTTCTGCGACCGTCCACCCCGCAGATCGGAGGGTCACCCACAACATGATCGTCAACGAACCCGTTCAGGACACCTTCGAGGACACTCCTGCCAGGGACCGGGACCCGGAGTGGTTCAAGCGCGCCGTCTTCTACGAGGTACTCGTCCGCTCGTTCCAGGACAGCAACGGTGACGGCGTCGGGGATCTGAAGGGCCTGACCGCAAAGCTCGACTACCTCCAGTGGCTCGGTGTCGACTGCCTGTGGCTGCCGCCGTTCTTCAAGTCCCCGCTCCGGGACGGCGGCTACGACGTCTCGGACTACACCGCCGTGCTGCCGGAGTTCGGCGACCTGGCCGACTTCGTGGAGTTCGTCGACGCCGCCCACCAGCGCGGCATGCGCGTGATCATCGACTTCGTCATGAACCACACCAGCGACCAGCACCCGTGGTTCCAGGAGTCGAGAAAGGATCCCGACGGGCCCTACGGCGACTACTACGTGTGGGCCGACGACGACAAGCAGTACCAGGACGCCCGGATCATCTTCGTCGACACCGAGGCGTCGAACTGGACCTACGACCCGGTCCGCAAGCAGTACTACTGGCACCGCTTCTTCTCGCACCAGCCGGACCTCAACTACGAGAACCCGGCCGTGCAGGAGGAGATGATCTCCGCGCTGAAGTTCTGGCTGGACCTGGGCATCGACGGCTTCCGGCTGGACGCGGTGCCGTACCTGTACCAGCAGGAGGGCACCAACTGCGAGAACCTCCCGGAGACGCACGACTTCCTGAAGCGGGTGCGCAAGGAGATCGACGCGCAGTACCCGGACACGGTGCTGCTCGCCGAGGCCAACCAGTGGCCCGAGGACGTCGTCGACTACTTCGGCGACTACGCGGCCGGCGGCGACGAGTGCCACATGGCGTTCCACTTCCCGGTCATGCCGCGCATCTTCATGGCCGTACGGCGCGAGTCCCGCTACCCGGTCTCCGAGATCCTGGCCAAGACCCCGGCCATCCCCTCGGGCTGCCAGTGGGGCATCTTCCTGCGCAACCACGACGAGCTGACGCTCGAGATGGTCACCGACGAAGAGCGCGACTACATGTGGGCCGAGTACGCCAAGGACCCACGGATGCGCGCCAACATCGGCATCCGGCGCCGTCTCGCCACGCTGCTGGACAACGACCGCAACCAGATCGAGCTGTTCACGGCTCTGCTGCTGTCGCTGCCGGGCTCGCCGATCCTGTACTACGGCGACGAGATCGGCATGGGCGACAACATCTGGCTCGGTGACCGCGACGCCGTGCGCACGCCGATGCAGTGGACGCCCGACCGCAACGCGGGGTTTTCCTCCTGCGATCCGGGACGGCTGTTCCTGCCCACGATCATGGACCCGGTCTACGGCTACCAGGTGACGAACGTCGAGGCGTCCATGGCCTCGCCGTCGTCGCTGCTGCACTGGACCCGCCGCATGATCGAGATCCGCAAGCAGAACCCGGCCTTCGGCCTCGGCACGTACACCGAGCTGCCGTCGACGAACCCGGCGGTGCTGGCGTTCCTGCGCGAGTACGAGGACGACCTGGTGCTGTGCGTGAACAACTTCTCGCGGTTCGCGCAGCCCACGGAGCTGGATCTGAGCGCCTTCGAGGGACGGCACCCGGTGGAGCTGTTCGGCGGGGTCCGCTTCCCGGCGATCGGCGAGCTGCCGTATCTGCTGACGCTGGCAGGTCACGGTTTCTACTGGTTCCGGCTCCGCAGGGATACCTTGTGAGGCCTGAGACGGCCTGAGACGGCCTGAGACGGCCTGAGACGGCCTGCCGAGGCCCTGCAATCACGGGGCGGGCCGCAAACCCCCGTGGCGGGGCGTTTCTCCCGCCCCGCCCGGGGCACGCATCAGTAACACCCCGCCCATCCGCGTGAGCCGGAGGGGCGCCGCCGGCACCTGCCGAAGGACCCGGAGGCGCACCAATCATGGGTGAAAGGACGCGACGCCATGTCGGAAGCCGTCACACGCACCGTCACCGCCCCGCCCGGCCTTCTTGCCTCCCTCGATCCGCTGCTGCGGGAGTGGCTGCCACGCCAGCGCTGGTTCGCGGGCAAGGGACGTCCGGTCACCGGATTCACGCTGGTCGAGGCCACCGAGCTGCTCCCCGCCACGGGCAAGCTCGGCCTGTACCACCTGCTCGTGCGCGCCCACCAGCCGTCCGTACCGTCACACGGCGCACCCGGCCACCCCGGCGACTGCTACCAGTTGCTGATAGGTGCGCGCGAGGCGCTGCCGCCTCGGCTGGCGCCCGCGCTGATCGGACACATGGCGACGGGGCCGCTGGCCGGACGGACGGTCTACGACGCCCTGCACGACGCCAGGCCCGCCGAACTGCTCCTGGAGGCGCTGCGCACCCAGGCCCGGATCGGCGGGCTCCGCTTCGAGCGGGACCTCGACCAGGACATCCGGTCCGGCCTGGTGCCGCGCGTGGTGACCGCGGAGCAGTCCAACTCGTCGATCGTCTACGGCGATACGTTCATCCTGAAGCTGCTGCGCCGGATCGTGCCCGGGGTCAACCCGGACCTGGAGCTGCCGCTGGCGCTGGCCCGCGAGGGCTGCCCCCGGGTGCCCGCGCCGACGGCCTGGATGGTCGCGGACATCGACCCCGCGGCGGACCCGGTGATCTCGGCGGGCCCGGCCGACCTGGCCGGCCAGCCGTACATACTGGGGGTGCTCCAGCCGTTCGTGCAGGGCGCCTCCGACGGCTGGGAGCTCGCCCTGCGCGAACTGGCCAAGGGCGAGGACTTCGGCGCCGAGGCGCGGGCGCTGGGCCGGGCCACCGCCGAGGTGCACACCACGCTGGCCCGGGCACTGCCGACGGTCACGCTCGGTCACATGCAGCTCCGGCTCATGGTGGACGGCATGATCGAGCGGCTGGAGGCGGCCGTCCAGGCGGTGCCCGCGCTGCGGCCCTACGCCGGCGGGCTGCGCTCGGCGTTCACGGCGCTGGGCGATCTGGCCGCCGAGGGCCGCACCTGGACCGCGCAGCGCGTGCACGGCGATCTGCACCTCGGGCAGTGCCTGCGCTCGCCGGCCGGCGAGTGGTGGCTGATCGACTTCGAGGGCGAGCCGGCCCGGCCGCTGGCAGAGCGGCGCATGCCGCAGCCGGCGGTGCGGGACGTCGCCGGCATGCTGCGGTCCTTCGACTACGCGGCGCGCTCGGCCGATCCGCCCCAGCCGGACTGGGCCGAGACCTGCCGTTCCGCGTACTGCTCCGGGTACGCCGAGGCCTCCGGCCTCGATCCGCGCACCGACCCGGTGCTGCTGCGCGCCTATGAAACGGACAAGGCGATCTACGAGGTGGTGTACGAGGCCCGGCACCGCCCCGACTGGCTGCCGGTGCCCCTGGCCGCCATAGACCGACTCGCCTCGACCGGCCACCTGACCTGACCCGACCTGACTGATCCACCTGCGTCCTGGAGGCTCCGCCCGTGACCCCCCGTCCTGAGTCCAGCGGTTCCCGTCCCAAGGGGACGGCCGGGGAGAAGATCCCCGAGCAGCCCACGGCCGCCCAGAAGAAGAGTGCCGCGAAGAAGACGTCGGTGCCGAAACAGGCGGCGGCCAAGAAGGCGACGGCCCCCGCGAAGAAGGCGGCCGCCAAGAAGACGCCCGCCGCGCAGCCACCCGCGACGAAGGCCACGGCCAAGAAGGCGGCCCCGGCGAAGACGACCGCGAAGAAGGCCGTCGAGAAGAAGGCTGCCGCGAAGAAGGCCGTCGCGAAGAAGACGGGTGCCGAGAAGGCGACCGCTGCGAAGGCCACGGCCGAGAAGGCGACCGTGGCGGAGGCACCCGCGACGAAGGCCGCCGCCGAGAAGACGGCCGCGGCGAAGACGTCCGCCAAGAAGACGACGGCGAAGGAGACCACGGCCAAGAAGGCCACGGCGACGAAGACCACGGCCACCAAGGCGACGGCCACGAAGGCGGCGGCCAAGAAGGCGACAGCCAAGAAGGCGGTCGCCAAGAAGGCCACGACGACGAAGGCGGCGGCGACGAAGGCGGCGGCGACCAAGGCCGCAGCCACCAAGACCACCGCCACCAAGGCCGCCGCTGCCAAGACCACCGGCACCAAAGCCACCACTGCCAAGCCCCCCGCGAAGAAGGCCCCCGCGAAGAGGGCTCCCGCCAAGAAGGCCACCACCAAGGCCACCGCCGGAAACAGCACCGCCGGGGCCGGCACCGCCGCCCCCGCGCAGACCCTCCCGCCGGAGATGGAGGTCGCCGTCTCGCCCGCCGTCGGCGCGGCCGACCGGGAGCGGCTGCTCAACGGCACGCATCACAACCCGCACTCCGTGCTCGGCGCCCACCCCGTGCCCGGCGGGATCGCGTTCCGGGCGTTCCGGCCGTACGCCCTGTCGGTGACCGTCGTCGCCGGGGAGGTGCGGACGGAACTGGAGAACGACGGGGAGGGGTTCTTCTCCGGGCTGCTGCCGCTGCCCGAGGTCCCGCAGTACCGGCTGCTCGTGGAGTACGAGGGGACGGTCCTGGACACCGAGGACGCCTACCGTTTCCTGCCCACGCTGGGCGACCTCGACCTGCACCTGATCGGCGAGGGCCGGCACGAGCAGCTGTGGACGGCGCTGGGCGCGCACCCGATGACCCACCAGGGCGTGACCGGCACCCGGTTCGCGGTCTGGGCGCCGAACGCGCTCGGCGTGCGCGTGGCCGGCACCTTCAACTTCTGGGACGGCACCGGCCACGTCATGCGCGCACTCGGCTCGTCGGGCGTGTGGGAGGTGTTCCTGCCGGACGTCGGCGAGGGCGAGCTGTACAAGTTCGAGATCACCCGCCCGGACGGTTCGAAGACGCTGCGTGCCGACCCGATGGCCCGCCGCACGGAGGTGCCGCCCGCGACCTCGTCGGTCATCACGTCCTCGGAGTACGAGTGGGGCGACGACGCGTGGCTGGCCCAGCGCGCCGAAGCCCCCGCGCACGAAGAGCCCTTCTCGGTGTACGAGGTCCATCTGCCGTCCTGGCGGCCGGGGCTGACCTACCGTCAACTGGCCGAGCAGCTCCCGGGGTACGTGAAGAACCTGGGCTTCACGCACGTCGAGCTGATGCCGGTCGCCGAGCATCCGTTCGGCGGCTCCTGGGGCTACCAGGTCACCGGCTTCTACGCGCCGACGGCCCGGCTGGGCACGCCCGACGACTTCCGGTACCTGATCGACTCGCTGCACCGGGCCGGGATCGGCGTACTGATGGACTGGGTGCCCGCGCACTTCCCGCGTGACGACTGGGCGCTGGCAGAGTTCGACGGCCGGCCGCTGTACGAGCACGCGGATCCGCTGCGGGCCGCGCACCCCGACTGGGGCACGCTGGAGTTCGACTACGGGCGCAACGAGGTGCGCAACTTCCTCGTCGCGAACGCCCTGTACTGGTGCGAGGAGTTCCACATCGACGGGCTGCGCGTGGACGCGGTGGCGTCGATGCTCTACCTCGACTACTCGCGCGAGCCGGGCCAGTGGACGCCCAACGAGCACGGCGGCCGGGAGAACCTGGACGCGGTGGCGTTCCTCCAGGAGATGAACGCGACGGTGTACCGCAGGGTGCCCGGTGTCGTCACGATCGCCGAGGAGTCGACCGCCTGGGACGGCGTCACCCGGGCCACTCACCACAAGGGCCCGAGCGGCTTCGGCGGGCTCGGGTTCGGGCTGAAGTGGAACATGGGCTGGATGCACGACTCGCTGGAGTACATGAGCCACGAGCCGGTGCACCGCAAGTACCACCACCACGAGATGACCTTCTCGATGGTGTACGCGTACAGCGAGAACTACGTCCTGCCGATCTCCCACGACGAGGTCGTGCACGGCAAGCGCTCCCTGGTGTCGAAGATGCCGGGCGACTGGTGGCAGCAGCGCGCCAACCACCGGGCGTACCTGGGCTTCATGTGGGCCCATCCCGGCAAGCAGCTGCTGTTCATGGGGCAGGAGTTCGCGCAGGGCGCCGAGTGGTCCGAGGCGCACGGCCCGGACTGGTGGCTCCTCGACCCGGGCTACGGGGCCGAGGCCGAGCACCGGGGCGTGCGGGATCTGGTCCGCGACCTCAACACGGTCTACCGCGCGACCCCCGCGCTGTGGCGGCTCGACACGGACCCGGCCGGTTTCGAGTGGGTGGTCGGGGACGCCGCCGACGACAACGTCCTGGCGTTCCTGAGGCTGGACCCGGAGGGCACTCCGGTCCTGTCGGTGTCGAACTTCGCGCCGGTCGTCCGCCAGGACTACCGCCTGGGCGTCCCCGAGGACGTCCCGGCCTGGCACGAGGCCGTCAACACCGACGCCGCGCGCTACGGCGGCAGCGACGTCACCAACCCCGACCCGGTCAAGCCGGAGGCCCAGCCCTGGCACGGCCGCCCGGCGAGCATCCGGCTGACGCTGCCGCCGCTGGCCACGGTCTGGCTGCGACCGGCGTAGGACTGTGACACGGGTGTGACGGGAGGAGTGGCTTCCGTCACAGCCGGTCCGGTCCGGGCCTGGTGGGGTGGCCGCATGCGTACCACCCCACTCACCCGTCGGCCCGGAAGGGGCTGAGGCCCGTGCTGGTGGGTCTCGGTGTCTCGGCGGCCTGCGCCGTCGCCGCGTTGATCGCCGCCGCGGGGACCGCCGCGATGGCGTTCCCCGGGCGGCCCGAGCCGTGGGCCGTGCATCTGATGCGCCGGGCGGCGGCGACGGCCGCGTGGGCGGCCGCGGCGGTGTACTGCCTGGGGTTCTTCGCCGTGCTGGCGTCGGAGTCGGACTTCAACGACGGGGCGAACTCGGTGCCGGCCCCGGCCTGCCGCGACGGTTTCGACCCGGCCACGATCCAGGGGCTGAGCCACCACCGGTCCTCGTACCTGCCGCTGCGCTTCGACTGCGTCCGCGACGACGGTTCCGTCTACGCCAGCGACTCCTCCTACCTGTGGATGAACTGGTCGAGCGCGTTCCTCGCCCTGTCCGCCGCCCTGCTCGCCATCGGCGCCGGGTACGCGACGGAGTTCCGTGCCCGGAAGGCCGCGGCGACTTCATGACGCTGCTCCCCGTCTTCGCCGGACTCGTGATCGGCTGGGTCGCGCTGCGCGGGCTGCTGGCGCATCCGCTGCTGCCGCTGTGGGTGCGGACCGCGGTGTTCTGGGCGGTGCCGCTCGGCGCCGTCACCTGGATGTACATCATGACCGCGGACGACTACCTGCTGTTCCCCGATACGGCTCCCTGCCCCAGGGAGCCGTATCAGGAGGGCGTCATCGGCGGCGGCAGGGTGTCGGGCGTCTCCACGCCGTTCCCGCCCCGCGCCTACTGCGCGTGGGAGGACGGCACCGTCTACGATCTCGCGCCCGGGGCCGAGTTCCTGTTCTGGGTCTTCTTCGCCCTGACGGCCGTACCGCTGGCGGCCGGGCTGTGGCACGCCCTGCGGGATCCGAGGTCCCTCCTGCGGTAGGCGCGTTCAGCGGGAGAGGGCTGAGCGGGAGGGGGCTACACGAACGCCTCCGACAAGGGCTCGGGCAGCTTCCCGGTGTGCAGCACGCCGAGCCGCTGGGTGGCACGGGTCAGGGCGACGTACAGGTCGCTGGTGCCGTACCGGGCGGGCTCGACCACGAGGACGGAGTCGAACTCCAGGCCCTTGGCCTGGCGCGGGTCGAGGAGGACGACCGACCGGGTGAGGTCGGGTTCGGTGCCCGCCGTCACGCCCTCCAGCCGGGCCGCGATGCCGCGGTGGAGGTCGCGCGGCGCGATCACCGCGAGCCGCCCCTCGTCGGGGGTGAGCTCCCCGACCGCCTTGGCGACGGCGCCCGGGAGGTCGTCGGTGGCCCGCGCCCGGGGGCGTACGCCCGTGGAGCGGACCGAGCTCGGCGGTTCGAAGTCCGGGTGCTCGGCGCGGACCACGGCCGCGGCGACGTCCATGATCTCGGCCGGGGTGCGGTAGTTGACGCCCAGCCGGGTGTGCTCCCAGCGGTCCTCGACGTACGGGGCGAGGATGCCCGCCCAGGAGCCGACACCGGCCGCCTCCGCCGTCTGCGCGGGGTCGCCGACCAGGGTCATCGAGCGGGTGGGGCTGCGCCGCATCAACAGCCGCCACGCCATCGGCGACAGCTCCTGCGCCTCGTCCACGATGATGTGCCCGAACGCCCAGGTGCGGTCGGCGGCGGCGCGCTCGGCGGCGCTGCGGTGGTCGTCCTCCTCGTGCCGCTCGGCGAACCGCTCGGCGTCGATGATGTCGTGCGCGGACAGCACCTCGGAGGACTCGGGGTCGTCCTCCTCCTTGTCCTCGAACTCGTACGTCCGGGACGCGTACGACACGTCCAGCACGCCCTGCGCGTAGGCGATCTGCCGTTCCCGCTCGCGCTGCGCGCGCTCCCGGGCCAGCCGGTCGTCCTCGCCGAGGAGTTCGGCGGCCTCGTCGAGCAGCGGCACGTCCGCGACCGTCCAGCGCCGGGTCACGGGGCGGCGCACGGCGGCGGCGTCCTCGGCGGGCAGGAACTCCTCGGGCGCGGCGAGGAAGTCGGCGACGAGCCGCTGCGGGGTCAGCAGCGGCCACAGCTGGTCAATGGCGGCCCAGACCTCGGGGTTCTCGGCGAGGTCGTCGCGGATCTGGGTGATGTCGCTGGGGTCGAGCAGGCTGGACCCGTCGAAGGGGTCGGTGCCGATCCGCTCGGCGTACAGGTCGGTGAGCGCGTTGAGGATGTGCCCCTCGAAGTGCTCGCGGGCGGCGTTGTGCGGCAGCTTCGCGGCGCGGGTGCGCTCGCGGGCGACGTTCACCAGGCCGTCGTCCAGCATGAGCACTTCGCGTTCGTGCTCGATGGCGATCACCGGGTCGGGCAGCGCCTGCCGGCTGCGCACGACCTCGGCGAGGACGTCGGCCATGTCGGCGCGGCCCTTCACGGCGGCGGCCTCGGGCGTGTCGGTGGCGGTCGCCTTCACGCCGGGGAACAGCTCGCCGACGGTCGCGAGGAGCACACCGGTCTCACCGAGGGAGGGCAGCACCTCGCCGATGTAGCCGAGGAACGCCGGGTTGGGCCCGACGATCAGCACCGCCCGCTTGGCGAGCAGCTCCCGGTGCTCGTACAGCAGATACGCGGCGCGGTGCAGGGCGACGGCCGTCTTGCCCGTGCCCGGGCCGCCCTCCACCACGAGGACGCCCCGGTGCGGGGCGCGGATGATGCGGTCCTGGTCGGCCTGGATGGTCTGCACGATGTCGCTCATGCGGCCGGTGCGCGCGGAGTTGAGCGCGGCGAGCAGCACGGCGTCGCCCGACGGGTCCTCGTGGCCGGTGCGGGTCTCGTCGCCGAGGTCGAGGATCTCGTCGTGCAGGTGGGTGACCCGGCGGCCGTCGGTGGCGATGTGCCGCCTGCGCCTGAGCCCCATCGGGGTGTGGCCGGTGGCCAGGTAGAAGGGGCGGGCGACGTCGGCACGCCAGTCGATCAGGACCGGTGTGCGCTCGGCGTCGTCCCTGCGCAGGCCGATGCGTCCGATGTGGTGGGTGACGCCCGAGGTGAGGTCGATCCGGCCGAAGCACAGGGAGCCGTCCACCGCGTTCAGGGCGGCGAGCAGCCCCGATCGCTCGGCGACGAGGATGTCCCGCTCCAGTCTGGCCTGCATGGGGGTGTTGCCCTGCGCGAGCGCGTCCGTGACGGAGGTCTCGGCGTCGCCGCGCAGCGCGTCCACGCGCGCGTACAACCCGTCGATGAATTCCTGCTCGTGCCGCAATTCATCGTCCGGAAATTCGGTGTTTGACAATTCCGCTCCCGCCCGGATATACTGTGCTCACTGAACTTCACTATGACTTCATTCGACTTGAAGTCACGAATGAACAAATATACGCAAGGAAATCCCCCGAGCGCAATTGCTCGGGGGATTTCCTGTTCTCCGGGCGGGTCGCCTAGAGCACGTCGGCCAGTTCCTCCAGCAGCCGCCGCTTGGCCCGCGCGCCCACCATCGCCTTCACGGGCTCACCGCCGCGGAACACCATGAACGTCGGCATCGACAGCACCTTGTAGGCGTTCGTGGTCTCCGGGTTGGAGTCCACGTCGAGCTGCACCACCTTCAGCCGGTCGCCCTCCTCGGAGGCGAGGGCCTTGAGCACCGGCCCCATCTGCTTGCAGGGCGGGCACCAGTCGGCGGTGAACTCCACCAGCACCGGCAGGTCGGCGCCGATCACCTCCGCCTCGAAGTCCGCGTCCGTCACATCGATCACCATGTGTGCCTCCCCAGCTCGCACTGCGGCTCCGGACCCCCCGGAGCCTCCGCCTCGGCGGCCAGTTCGGCCCGCGCCAGCTGCCGGGCGACCGTCTCCCGCACGGCCGTCAGCTGGCCGATCAGGGAGTCGAGTTCGTCCAGCTTGCGCCGGTAGACCGCGAGCGACGCCGGACAGGTGTCGCCCTCGGGGTGCCCGGCCCGCAGACACTCCACGAAGGGACGCGTCTCCTCCAGGTCGAACCCGAAGTCCTGCAACGTCCTGATCTGCTCCAGCAGCTTCAGGTCGCACTCGTCGTACGTCCGGTATCCGTTGCCCTCACGCCGCGCGGGCAGCAGCCCCCGCGACTCGTAGTACCGCAGCGTCCGCGTCGTGGTCCCGGCCCGTGCGGCCAGCTCGCCGATTCGCATGCGGTCGAACGTAGTCCTTGACGCCGACGTCAAGGCAACAGCGGTTTCCGCTCCACCGGGGAGGTCAGCACGATCGACGTCGTGGTGCGGCCGAGCGCGGAGACCGCCTCCAGCACCTCCTCGAGGTGGACGGTGTCCCGGACGGCGGCCTTGAGGATCCAGCAGTCCTCCCCGACGACGTGGTGCACCTCGGTGATCTCGGGCCGCTCGATCAGCTCCAGGGTCCTGGGGTGCTTGAGGTTGTAGCCGCCGTGCGGGTCGACCCTGATGAACGCCTGGATGCCGTAGCCGAGCCGGGCCGGCACGACATGGGCGCCGTAGCCGCTGATCACGCCCGCCGCCTCCAGCCGTCGCACGCGCTCGGTGACCGCCGCCGGGCTGAGCCGGACCCGGCGGCCCAGCTCGCTGAGCTTGATCCGGCCGTCGGTCTGGAGCAGGTGGAGGATCTGCCGGTCCAGCGCGTCGAAGGCCACCGAGGTTTCGTCGGCGGCGGGGCGCGGATGCCGTGGTTCTTTCGGCGTTGCGGCCTGAACTCCCATGGTTCCCCCTTCAAGGCGTGGCTGTGCGCCAGGAGAATTATGGTCATGGAAAAGGCCCTGGAAGTCCTGGTCATCGGCGGGAACCGGTACGTCGGAAAGCGTCTGCTCGCACGGCTGCTCGCCGACGGGCACCGCGTCACCGTGCTGAACCGGGGGTCCTCCCCGCCGCCCGCCACAGTGGCGCACCTGGTCGCCGACCGGGACGACGAGCGGTCCCTGACCGGTGCACTCGGCTCGCGCGTCTTCGACGTCGTCGTCGACCAGGTCTGCTACACACCCCGCCAGGCGGCACTGGCCCGCCGCGTCTTCTCCGGCCGCACCCGCCGCTATGTGATGACCTCCACGGTCGAGGTGTACGAGTACGAGGACTCCCCCGCCCTCGTGCGCGAGGAGGCCGTCGACCCGGCCACGGTCACCGTGGACCTCGGGCTGCCCTGGGACGACCCGGCGTTCCTGGAGGCCAACTACGGGGAGGGCAAGCGGCAGGCCGAGGCGGTCCTCGCGGCCGGCGGCCCGGCGTTCCCGTACACGGCGGTGCGGGTGGCCCATGTGCTGGGCGGGGCCGACGACTTCACCGGGCGGCTGGCCCACTACGCCGAGCGGATGCGCACCGGCGAGCCGATCGCCGTGCCGGTGGTGAACCGGCCCGCCACCTACGTCCACGTCGAGGAGATCGGCCGGTTCCTCGCCTGGGCGGCGGGCGAGGACTTCACCGGGCCGGTGAACGCCGCCTCCCCCGGGATGCTGAGCACCGAGGAGTTGTGCGAGGCGGTGGCCGCGCACGTGCCGGGCGGCCGGACCGTGTTCCGGCCCGTCGAGGTCGGCGAGGTCTCGCCGTTCTCCTTCCGCCGTGCCTACGGCATGGACAACGGCCGGGCCGCCCGGCTCGGCTTCACCTTCACCGACGCCCGGCAGTGGCTGCCGCGTGCCGTCGCCGAGACGCTCGGGAAGGACGACTGACATGCGGTACAGGACACTCGGCGGGCTGAAGGTGAGCGCGATCGGGCTCGGCGCGATGCCGCTGTCCATCGAGGGGCGCCCGGAGGAGGAGCGGGCGCTGGCCACCGTGCACGCTGCCCTCGACGCGGGCGTGACCCTCCTCGACACGGCCGACTCGTACCATCTGCCGGGCGCGGAGCCCGGCCACAACGAACGTCTGCTGGCCCGCGCGCTGGCCGCCTACGGCGGTGACACCTCCGGCGTGCTGGTGGCGACGAAGGGCGGCCGTGGCCGCCCGGCCGACGGCGACTGGACGGTGAACGGCTCCCCGCGCCACCTCAAGGCCGCCGCCGAGGCCTCCCGCAAGCGCCTCGGCGTGGAGGCGATCGGCCTCTACCAACTCCACAAGCCGGACCCCGACGTGCCCTTCGAGGAGTCGGTCGGCGCCCTGCGCGAGCTGTTCGACGCGGGCACGATCCGGCTGGCCGGGGTGTCCAACGCGGACGCGGACCAGATCCGCCGGGCGCGCGAGATCCTCGGCGAGAAGCTGGTGTCGGTGCAGAACCAGTACTCCCCCGCCGTCCGGGACAGCGAGCCGGAGCTGCGGCTGTGCGCGGACCTGGGGCTGGCGTTCCTGCCGTGGAGCCCGCTGGGCGGGCTGGCCCGCAGCTCCCTGGACGGGCCGTCGCGCACGGAGGGCAGGGACCGCCTGGCCGCCTTCCACGAGGTCGCGGCGGAGCGCGGCGTCAGCCCTCAACAGGTCGGGCTGGCCTGGCTGCTGGCACGCTCCCCCGCCGTCGTCCCGATCCCGGGGGCGAGCCGGCCGGCGACGGCCAGGGACTCGGCGGCCGCGGCCGACCTGGTGCTCGGCCCGGAGGAACGGGCCCGCCTGGACGAGGCCGCCGGTGCCTGAGGCACCGTGCTCGAAGGCGTCGTGACGTCAGGCCTCTTCCGGGGGCGCGGGACTAACCGACGGACTCCAGCTCCCTGTCCTCGGCGCCTTCCTCCACGGGCTTCCCCTTGCGCGGCAGCAACACGGCCACGACCACCGTACCGACACCGAGGATCACGGCCCCGACCAGACTGGTGTGCGCGACGGCGTCGGCGAACGAGGAACCCACCGCATCGGCCAGCTGCCGTGCACCACCGGCGAGTTGCCCGGCCTGCGCCTTGAGCCGCTCCGCCTGCTGGGGGTCGCTCGTGTGCGCCGCCTGCTCGGCCAGCTGCCGTGCCTTGTCACCGATGCCCCGGGCGACGGCGTACCCGGCCCCGACGGAGTCCTGGGCCGTCTCCAGCGAGGAGGCGGGGAGCTTGCCGCCGGACGTGGCGTCCGCGAGGTGGCCGGAGTACGACGTGGCCAGCAGCGAGCCGAGGATGGCGATGCCGAGCGACCCGCCGAGCTCCAGCGACGTGTCGTTCACCGCGCCGCCGACACCCAGCTGGGACTCCGGGAACGCCCCCATGATCGCGTCCGTGCAGGGCGACAGGGCGAGTCCGATCGCGAGGCCGAGGACGATGAGAGGTGCGACGAAGTCGCCGTACGACGACCCTGAGTCGATCCGGGTGAGCAGCGCCAGGGCCGCCGTACCGCCGACCATGCCGGCCGTGACGGTCCACTTCATGCCGACCCGCGGGGTGAGGTAGCCGGTGAGGGCGGAGCCCGCGAAGACGGCACCGGCCAGCGGCAGCATCCGCAGGCCCGTGTCCAGGGCGTCGTAGCCGAGGACGAACTGCAGGTGCTGCGTCAGGTAGTAGAAGGCGCCGAAGACGGCCAGGAAGAACAGCGCGACGGCGAGGTTGGAGCCCGCGAAGCGGCGGTCGGTGAAGCGGCGCACGTCGAGGAGGGGACGCGGGTGGCGCAGCTCCCAGAACACGAAGGCCACGAGCGCGACGCCCGCGACGACGGCCGCCGTGACCGCCTTGGCGCCCCAGCCGAAGTGGGGACCCTCGATGATCATGTAGACGAGCGCGCCGATCCACACCACCGACAGCAGCCCGCCGCCGTAGTCGATCCGCCCCTGGTGGCCGGACCTGGACGGCGGTACGAGGACGAACGCGCCGACGACGGCCAGGGCGGCGATGGGCACGTTGATGAGGAACGTCGACGACCAGCCGTGGTGCTCCAGCAGGGCCCCGGCGACCAGCGGACCGGCCGCGATGGCGAGCCCGGCCGTGGCGGTCCACAGGGTGATGGCCTTGGCGCGCTCGGCGCGCGGGAAGGTCGCCGCGAGCAGGGACAGCGTGGCGGGCATGATCATCGCGGCGCCGGCGCCCATCACGGCTCGGGCCGCGATCACCGCCGTGGCGCTGTCGGCGAGGTAGCCGGAGACGGCACCGCCGCCGAAGACGACCAGCCCGAGGACGAGCGCGCCCCGGCGGCTGTACTTGTCGCCTATCGCGCCGAGCAGCAGCATCAGCGCGGCGTACGGGACGGTGTAGCCGTCGATGACCCACTGGAGGTCGGCGCTGGACAGGCCGAGGTCCTCGGTCATGTCGGGCGCGGCGACGGTGAGGGCGGTGTTCGCCATCACGATGATCAGCAGGCTCAGGCAGAGCACGAGGAGCGCCCACCAGCGGCGTGCGTAGGGGCGGTCCATCCTCTCGGCCGGTTCGGTCATGACGAGTCGCATGGCAGGGGGTCGCCTTCCTCACTGACTTGCACAGGGGTGTGCAGTTGCACAACACTGTGCAATGTACGTCGTTGCACACTGCTGTGCAAATCAATGAGGGAAGGGGCACAATGGCGTCCATGACCACGGGCACCACCAGCCGCGCCGACGCCAACCGGCGCCGCATCCTCGACGTCGCCCTCGGCGAGCTCCTGCGCGACCCCGACGCGTCCATGGACCAGATCGCGCGCGCCGCGGGCGTCGTACGGCGGACCGTGTACGGGCACTTCCCGAGCCGCGAGGCGCTGATCAGCACGCTCGTCGACGAGGCGGTCCAGGCCCTGTCGGCCGCGCACGCGGCGGGCCGGGAGGGCGTCGAGGACCCGGCGGAGTCCGTGGCCCGCTCGGTGCTGGCGGTGTGGGAGCTGGCCGACCGCTACCGGCTGCTGATCGCGCTCGCCCAGCGCACGGTCACCATGCAGGGCATCAGGGAGCGGCTCACCCCGGTCCGGGAGGCCGCCACCGCAGTCCTCCGGCGCGGCCTCGACGAGGGCGTCTTCAGCTCACCGCTGCCCGCGCCGGCCCTGGCGTACGTGCACGAGCAGATGCTGGTCGCGCTGATGGAGGCGGTGAACGACGGGCTCGTGGAAGCGCGAGAGGCGGGCCGCTGCGCCGCGGTCACCGTGCTGACCGCGGCGGGCGTGCCCGCCTCGAGGGCCACCGAGCTGGTGGCGAAGCTGAACGATTGATCTTGTCTGCGTACGGATGGTCGTACGGGTGGTCGTACGGATGGTCGTACGGATGGTCTTCTCTGCGTACGGACCGGGCGGCTGAGCGACGGGGGGACACTCAGCCGCCCGGAGTCTCGCGGGGCACGGCGCGGGGCCGTCAGGCCTTCGCCAGCTCCTTCTCGCCGCCCTGCTCGGGCACCTCGGCGTGCTCCTCGGCCGGACCGCCGTGGCCGTCGTCCAGCAGCGTCTCCTCGTCGAAGGGCAGCTGACCGGCGAGGACCTGGTTCACGCGGTCCTTGTCGATCTCCTTCGTCCAGGTGCCGATCAGCACGGTGGCCACGGCGTTGCCGGCGAAGTTGGTCAGCGCACGGGCCTCGCTCATGAAGCGGTCGATGCCGACGATGAGGCCGATGCCGTCCACCAGGGCCGGCTTGTGCGACTGCAGACCACCGGCCAGCGTCGCGAGGCCCGCGCCGGTGACACCGGCGGCGCCCTTGGAGGCGACCAGCAGGAAGAGCAGCAGCGGGATCTGCTCGCCGATCGACATCGGCGTGCCCATCGCGTCCGCGATGAACAGGGACGCCATGGTCATGTAGATCATGGTGCCGTCGAGGTTGAAGGAGTAGCCGGTCGGGACGGTGATGCCCACCACCGGCTTGCTGACGCCCAAGTGCTCCATCTTCGCGATGAGCCGCGGCAGCGCGGACTCGGAGGAGGAGGTGGACAGGATCAGCAGGAACTCACGGCCCAGGTACTTGAACAGCGTGAGGATGTTCAGGCCGGAGATCACGCGCAGCAGGATGCCGAGCACGATGAAGACGAAGAGGAAGCAGGTGACGTAGAAGCCGAGCATCAGCACGGCGAGGCTCTTGAGCGCGTCCAGGCCGGCGGAGCCGGTGACGGCGGCGATGGCACCGAAGGCACCGATCGGGGCGGCCCACATCACCATGGCGAGGACGCGGAAGACGAGCCGCTGGATGTGCCCGATACCACGCAGGATCGGCTCGCCGGCCGAACCCATGGCCTGCAGCGCGAAGCCGGCCAGCAGGGCGATCAGCAGGGTCTGCAGGACCGACTCCGAGGTGAAGGCGGACACCATCGTGGTCGGGATGATGCCGAGCAGGAACTCGGTGGTGCTCTTGCCGGCCTCGGGGTCGATCTGGGCGTGACCGGCGTCCTTGACCGCGTCGGTCACCGCGAGGCCGGTGCCCGGCTCCAGGATGTTGCCGACGACCAGGCCGATGCCCAGCGCGACCAGCGACATCACCATGAAGTAGCCCAGGGCGATACCGCCGACGGCACCGACCTTGGCGGCCTTCCGGACCGAGCCGATGCCCAGCACGATCGTGCAGAAGATGATCGGCGAGATCATCATCTTGATCAGGGCCACGAAGCCGGTGCCGATGGGCTTCAGCCCGACCGCGAAGTCGGGTGCGGCCAGTCCCACCGCGATACCGGCTGCGACTGCGATGATCACCGCGATGTAGAGATAGTGCGTGCGGTCCCGCTTGGCTTTTGGTGCGGCAGGTGCCGTATCGGCTGCGCTGGTCACGGCGGCCCTCCTTGACGACGTCGTCGGCATCACCGGCGTGCGGCTCACGTCCGGGAAGAGGGAGCGGGGGCTCCCGGAGATGCGTATTGGGGAATGCCGTGACTATGTCCTGCTCTGTGAGCGCGGTCACCCTTCCGTTCATTTAGTTCACAATCAGCCACGGTGCAGACTGACGGCATGCGCTTCTCCGTCCCCGGTCCCCGCAGTCTGGCGGGCCAGCTCTTCGCCATGCAGGCCGTCCTGATAGCGGTCGTCGTGGCCGGATACGCGCTGTTCACTTATGTCAGTGACCGCAGCCAGGCCGAAGAGGCGGCGCGGCGCCAGGCCAGGGCGGTGGCGCGATCCGTCGCCGACTCCCCTTCGGTGCTTCAGGCGGCCCGCACCTCCGACCCGACCGCCGAGCTCCAGCCGTACGCGATGAAGGTCATGCGGGACACCGAGGTCGACTTCATAACGATCATGGACCCGCGAGGCATCCGCTGGACACACCCAGACCCGGACCGGATCGGCCAGCCCTTCCAGGGCCACACCGAGAAAGCCCTGAAGGGCCAGACCTTCACCGAGACCTACACCGGCACGCTCGGCCCCTCGGTCCGCGCGGTCACCCCGATCCAGGACGGCAAGGAGATCGTCGGCCTGGTCAGCGCGGGCATCCGGGTCGAGGAGATCACCCAGCGGGTGCAGGACCAGCTCACGGCCCTGCTCGGCGTCGCGGCCGGCGCGCTGGTCCTGGGCGCCGTCGGCACCTACGTCATCAACGCCCGGCTGCGCCGCCACACCCACGGCATGAACGCGGCCCAGCTCAGCCGGATGCACGACTACCACCAGGCCGCCCTGCACGCCGTACGCGAGGGGCTGCTGATGCTGGACGGGCAGTACCGTGTGGCGCTGATCAACGACGGAGGGCGCGAGTTGCTCGGCGTGGCCGGGGACGTGGTGGGCAGGTCGGTGGCGGAGCTGGGACTGCCGGCCCCGCTGACGGGCGCGCTGCTGGCGTCGGAGCCGCGGGTGGACGAGGTGCATCTGACGGCTTCGCGGGTACTGGTGATCAACACCTCGCCGGTGTCGGGCGGCGAGCGGCGCGGTACGGTCGTCACCCTGCGCGATGTCACCGAACTCCAGTCGCTGATGGGCGAGTTGGACTCCGAGCGGGGTTTCACGCAGGCGCTGCGCTCGCAGGCGCACGAGGCGGCGAACCGGCTGCACACGGTCGTCTCGCTGATCGAGCTGGGCCGGGCGGAGGAGGCGGTGGAGTTCGCGACGGCCGAGCTGGAGCTGGCGCAGGCGTTGACCGACCAGGTCGTGGCGGCGGTGAGCGAGCCGGTGCTGGCGGCGCTGCTGCTGGGCAAGACGGCCCAGGCGAACGAGCGGGGCGTGGAGCTGATGGTGTCGCAGGACAGCAGCCTGGACGACGGCCTGCTGCCGGAGTCCCTCCCTTCGCGGGACCTGGTGACCATCCTGGGCAACCTGATCGACAACGCCGTGGACGCGGCGCAGGGCAGCGTGCGGGCGCGGGTGACGGTGGCGGCCTACACCCAGGACATCGAGGACCCCGGGGCCCTCGATGACGCCCCGGAGCTGGTGCTGCGGGTCTCGGACACCGGTCCGGGCGTGGACCCGGAGCACGCCGAGGCCGTCTTCCAGCGCGGCTTCTCGACCAAGCCGGCGGGCCCGGGCGGCCGGGGGCTGGGACTGGCCCTGGTGCGGCAGGCGACCCAGCGGCACGAGGGGACGCTGTCGGTGTCGGAGGCCGAGGGGGGCGGGGCGGAGTTCGAGGTACGGCTGCCGCTGCGGGAGTCGGGAGCGGTGGCCGAGGGCGTGACAGCCGGGACCTCGGTGTCCAGAGGCGCTGGAGGCAACGCATGACGAGCGACAGCACGCCCGAGAGGGACATCCGCGTCCTGGTCGTGGAGGACGACCCGGTCGCCGCCGACGCGCACGTGCTGTACGTCGGCCGCGTCCCCGGCTTCGTCGCCGTGGGCAAGGCACACACGGGCGCGGAGGCCCGCCGGGCCCTGGAGCGCACCCCCGTCGACCTGCTCCTGCTCGATCTGCACCTGCCGGACGTGCACGGACTGCACCTCGCGCGGTCCCTCCGGGCGGCCGGACACCACGCGGACGTGATCGCGGTGACGTCGGCGCGCGATCTTGCGGTCGTGCGCGAGGGTGTCTCGCTCGGAGTCGTGCAGTACGTCCTGAAGCCGTTCACCTTCGCGACCCTGCGGGACCGCCTCGTGCGGTACGCCGAGTTCCACGCCGCGGTCGGCGAGGCGAGCGGCCAGGACGAGGTCGACCGGGCGCTGGCCGCGCTGCGCGCCCCGGGCCCGGCCGCCCTGCCGAAGGGGCTGAGCGCGCCCACGCTGGAGCGGGTGACGGTGGCCCTGCGCGACAGCGCGGAGGGCCTCACGGCCGCCGGTGTGGCGGAGACGGTGGGCATCTCCCGCATCACGGCCCGCCGTTATCTGGAACACCTGGTGGACGCGGGCCGCGCGCCCCGCCGCCCGCAGTACGGCACGGTGGGCCGCCCGGAGTTGCAGTACCGCTGGGTCACGGGCCAGTGACGATCGGCCAGCCGGGTTCACTCAAGTCCGAACCCGCGCACACGCATTGACCTGACTAGACCACTCAACTTAGGTTCACCACGCAGCCGTCCCGGCCACAAGGAAGTGCGTCCGTAGGAGGTTCGTGCCGTGCGCCCCACCGCCGCTTTCACACCTCTCCTCGCTCTGACCCTCGCCGCGACCGCCCTCACCGCCTGCGGTGGCGGTTCGGGCAGCGACCCCGACACCGTGAAGGTCTCCTTCAAACAGTCCACGGACAACTCCATCAAGGTGATGGACGCCTACCTCGCGGACATCAAGAAGCAGTTCGAGAAGGCCCACCCCGGCAAGAAGGTCCAGCTCGTCCCCATCAAGGCCCCGGACTCGGAGTACTACACCAAGCTCCAGCAGATGCTCCGCTCCCCCAAGACCGCACCCGACCTGGTCTACGAGGACACGTTCCTCATCAACTCGGACATCACCAGCGGCTACCTCAAGCCCCTCGACCCCTACCTCGCCAAGTGGCCGGACTGGAACCGCTTCATCGACACGGCGAAGACGGCGGCCAAGGGCGAGGACGGCAAGACGTACGGCGTCCCCGACGGCACCGACACCCGCGGACTCTGGTTCGACAAGGGCATCTTCGCCAAGGCCGGCCTGCCCGCCGACTGGCAGCCGAAGACCTGGAAAGACGTCCTGACCGCGGCCCGCACCATCAAGCAGAAGGTCCCCGGCGTCATCCCGCTCAACGTCTACACGGGCAAGCCGGTCGGCGAGGCGGCCACCATGCAGACCTTCGAGATGCTGCTCTACGGCACGAACGACGGCAGCACGGACCCCCTGTACGACAAGAACACGAAGAAGTGGATCGCCGGCGGCCAGGGCTTCGAGGACGCCCTCGCCTTCGTCGAGACGGTCTACAAGGAGAAGCTGGGCCCGGACGTCTCCGACGCGCTCGACCCGAACGTCATGACCCGGGTCCGCGGCGAGTGGCTCCCGCAGGGCAAGCTCGGCATCGCCCTCGACGGTTCCTGGCTGCCGCAGGACTGGCTGCCCGGCAGCGGCCACGAGTGGCCCGAGTGGTCGAAGAAGCTGGGCCTGGCCGCCATGCCGACCCAGAACGGCCAGGCGCCCGGCAAGGTGAGCATGTCCGGCGGCTGGACCTGGTCGATCCCGGCCAAGGCCGGCAACCCGGACCTGGCCTTCGAGTTCATCAAGACGATGCAGACCAAGACCAACGCGCGGAAGTGGTACGTCGCCAACTCCGGCATCGCGGTCCGCGAGGACGTGGCGAAGGACCCCGGGTACGCCACCGCCCAGCCCGGCACCACGTTCTTCACCGACCTGGTGCGGCACACCCACTACCGCCCCGCCTACCCGGCCTACCCCAAGGTCTCCACGGCCATCCAGGAGGCCATGGAGGGCGTGACGACGGGCGACATGTCGGTGGACGAGGCGACGGACAACTACGTGGACGCCCTGAAGGACGCCACGGACAACCAGGTCGTCGAGCGGTAGGCGACGGTACGCCCGGATGACCACCACAGCACCGCACGCCGACCTCGGAAAGACGCCCGGCCCCGCGGTTCCCCGCCACCCCCGGCGGGGCCCGGGCACACTGGTCCGGGCCCTCCCCCTCACCCCCGCCGTCGTCCTCCTGCTCCTCTTCCTCGCCGGCCCGATCGCCTACTGCGTCTACATCGCCTTCACGGACCTCCAGCTCACCGGCCAGGCCCAGGACTCGTTCGTCGGCTTGGAGAACTTCACCCGGGCCTTCCGGGACGAGGCGTTCCGCAACGCCGTATGGCTGACCCTGGTGTTCACGGTCCTGTCGTCCCTCATCGGGCAGAACACGCTGGGTCTCGCCCTGGCGGCGCTGATGCAGCGCGCGTCGAAACCGGTCCGCACGCTCACCGGCGGCATCGTCGTCACGGCATGGGTCCTGCCGGAGGTCGTAGCCGGTTTCCTCCTCTACGCCTTCTTCCGCCGCGAGGGCACCCTGAACGCCCTCCTGGACTGGCTCCACCTGCCCTCCCAGAACTGGCTGTTCACGCTCCCGATCCTGGCGGTGTCCTTCGCCAACGTCTGGAGGGGCACGGCCTTCTCGATGCTGGTCTACTCGGCCGCGCTGAACGAGATCCCCCAGGAGATCACCGAGGCCGCCGAGGTGGACGGGGCCCGGGGCCTGCGCCGCATGTGGCACATCACCCTCCCCCTGATCCGCCGCTCCATCGCCACGAACCTGATGCTGAACACCCTGCAGACCCTCTCGGTCTTCGGCCTGATCTGGGTGATGACGAGAGGCGGTCCGGGCGGCAAAAGCCAGACGCTCCCCCTCTTCATGTACGAACAGGCATTCCAGAACAGCCTGATCGGCTACGGCACGGCGGTGGCCCTGCTGCTCCTCCTGGTCGGCTCCCTCTTCTCCCTCGTCTACCTGCGCCTGCTCCGGACGGAGGTCTGACCCGCATGGCCGTCACCCTCGCCTCCCGCCGCACGGCCCGCCGCCTGGCCGCGGACGCGGGCCTCCTGGTGGTCGCCGCCGCGTTCGTCCTCCCCCTGGCCTGGGTCGTCCTGTCCTCCCTGGACCCCCACGCCGACCTCCGGGTCAAGACACCCGACGGCCTCACCCTGGACAACTTCGACGCGATCCTCACCCCCGAGATCACCTTCACCCCCCTCCTCAACAGCCTGATCCTGTGCGGCAGCGCGACGCTCCTGACGGTGGTCTGCGCGGCCCTGGCCGCCTATCCGCTCTCCCGGTTCCGCTCCCGCTTCAACCGCCCGTTCCTGCTGACGATCCTCTTCGCGACGAGCCTGCCCATCACGGCGATCATGGTTCCGGTCTACGCGCTCTTCGTCCGAGTGGACCTCATCGACACCATGCAGGGCACGATCTTCTTCTTCGCCGCGTCCCAACTGCCGTATGCCGTCTGGCTGATGAAGAACTTCATGGACGGCGTACCGAAGGAACTGGAGGAGGCGGCCTGGACCGACGGGGCGTCGTCCCTCCAGTCCCTGATCCGCATCGTGCTGCCCCTGATGGGCCCGGGCGTGGCCGTCGTGACGGTCTTCTCCTTCGTCATGATGTGGGGCAACTTCTTCGTCCCCTTCATGCTCCTGCTCACCCCCGACCAGATGCCGGCGTCCGTCAGCATCAACGACTTCTTCGGGAACCGGGGGATGGTGGCGTACGGGCAACTGGCGGCCTTCTCAGTCGTCTACTCGACGCCGGTGATCCTTCTGTACGTCCTGATCGCCCGGCGTCTGGGAGGGGGCTTCGCGCTGGGAGGGGCGGTGAAAGGCTGACCCGCGTCGGCACCACTGCCGGGTGGGTCCGCAACCCGGCGGAACGGGGTGCCGCCCCAGCGGCACGACTGCCCGCAGCGGCGGCCTGCGGCAGCTGAGCGGGACCGGCGGGCCCGCAGCGCGGCGGCCGGCGGCAGCCAAACCACCGCGCGCCCGCAGCCGCCTACGGCGAGAAGGGGACGTGTCGGGGGGTGTCCGCCCGCAGCGGTTGGCGCGTCAACGGACAGCTAGTCGGTACCCGACCCCATCGCGCCGTTCCGAGGACGGACACCCCCCGGCGCGGCCCCGACCCACCACCACCGCGCAGGCGCTACGCGAACCCCCACCGAACCAGCCACAGGCCGCCGCAGGCACCCCGCCCAACCGCCGGAGGCTCACCGCACCAGACACGGCCGCTTCGCATCGAACTCCCACCCCGGCACCAGATACCGCATCCCCACCGCATCGTCCCGAGCCCCCACCCCCTTCTCCCGGTACAGCTCGTGCGCCGCCAGCAGCCGGTCCATGTCGAGTTCGACACCCAGCCCCGGCGCGTCCGGCACGGCGATCTCCCCGCCCACGATGCGGGGCGGCGAGGCGGTCAGCCGCTCCAGCCCCTCCTGCCAGATCCAGTGCGTGTCCAGCGCGTTGTACTCCCCCGGCGCCGCCGCCCCGCAGTGCGTCACCATCGCCAGCGAGATGTCGAAGTGGTTGTTGGAGTGGCACCCCCACGTCAGCCCCATCGCGTTGCACAGCTGCGCCACCCGCACCGACCCCTGCATGGTCCAGAAGTGCGGATCGGCCAGCGGAATGGAGACCGACTGCAGGGCCAGCGCATGGGCCATCTGACGCCAGTCCGTCGCGATCATGTTCGTCGCCGTCGGCAGCCCCGTGGCCCGCCGGAACTCCGCGAGGATCTCCCGCCCGGAGTAACCGCCCTCCGCCCCGCAGGGATCCTCGGCGTACGCGAGCGTGCCGACCAGCGGCCGGCACAGCTCGACCGCCTCCCGCAGCGACCACGCCCCGTTCGGATCCAGGGTGATCCGCGCCTCGGGAAAGCGCGCCTTGAGCGCACGCACCGCCGCGACCTCCTCGGCCCCCGCCAGCACACCCCCCTTGAGCTTGAAGTCCCGGAACCCGTAGTGCGCGTAGGCCGCCTCCGCCTGCCGCACGATCGCCTCCGGCGACAACGCCTCCTCGTGCCGCACCCGGTACCACTCCACGGACGAGTCGGGCTCCCGGACGTACTCCAGATCCGTCCTGTCCGGGTCACCGACGTAGAAGAGGTACCCCAGCACCCGCACGGAGTCCCGCTGCTGCCCATCGCCCAGCAGCGCCGCCACCGGCACGTCCAGATGCTGCCCGAGAAGATCGAGCAGCGCCGACTCGACCGCGGTCACCGTGTGGACCGTGGTCCGCAGGTCGAAGGTCTGGGCGCCCCGCCCCCCGGCGTCCCGGTCGGCGAACCGCTCGCCGATCTCGCGCAGCACCCGCTTGTAATCTCCCACCCTCGCCCCGACGACCAGCGGCTCGGCGTCCCGCAGGGTCTGCGTGATCTTCTCCCCGCCGGGCACCTCCCCCAGCCCGGTCCGCCCCTCGGAGTCGGTGAGGACGACGACGTTGCGGGTGAAGTACGGGCCGTGCGCGCCGGAGAGGTTCAGCTCCATGCTGTCCCGGCCCGCGACGGGGTAGACGGCGAACGCCGTGACGGTCGGCTGCTGCCTGCTCATCAGGTGCCCTTTCTCAGAAACAAGAATTCACAGACCGGAATGTGGTTCACAGGCTCAGGACGTCGAGGACCCACTCGACCACCAGCACCCCGCCCAGCCCGAGCACGGCGAGCACGGTCGTATAGGACGTACGGACCTTGATCGCCTCGATGACGGACAGGTTGAAGTACTCCTTGAACAGCCAGAACCCGGGGTCGTTGACGTGGGAGAAGGCGATGGAGCCGCAGGCGACGGCCAGCACCATGACCTCCGGGTGCACCCCACTGCCCGCCAGCAGCGGCAGCGCCACCCCGGAGGCCGTGACGACGGCGACCGTGGCCGAGCCGAGCGCGATGCGCAGGATGACGGCGACGAGCCAGGCGAGGACGATCGGCGAGATGGACCAGCCGTCGGTGACGTCCTTGATGTAGTCGGAGATCCCGCCTTCGACGAGGACGTTCTTGAAGGCCCCGCCCGCGCCGATCACCAGCAGGATCATCGCCATGGCCTGAGCCGCCGAGCCGCAGGAGGCGCCGACGTCGCTCAGGCTGCGCCCGATCCGCGGTCCGAACGCCCACACCGCCAGGCACAGGGTCAGCAGCAGGGCGATCGGCGCCGACCCGACGAAGGCGACGACGTTCAGGAACGGGCTCTCGCCGGAGGCGGCCATGTCGGTCACGGCGGCGGCCACGATCAGCACGACGGGGAACATCGCCACGATCAGCGACCAGCCGAGGCCCGGCATCTCCTCGTCGCTGAACTCGCGCTCGCTGACCAGACCCTTGGGGATGGCCGGCGTCAACCGCGCGACGAACGGAAGACGGGGCCAGGTCAGGGCGATCAGCGCACCGGCGGGCACGGCGACGAACAGGCCGTAGAACAGCGTCAGTCCGACGGAGGCGTGGAAGGTCGCGGCGACGGCGGTGGGGCCGGGGTGCGGCGGGAGGAAGCTGTGCATGGTGGACAGGGCGATGGACATCGGCAGCCCGACCCACAGCAGCTTCGCGCCGGTGACCCTGACGAGGGTGAACGCGATGGGCACGATGATGACGAACGCGACCTCGTAGAACATGGTCACGCCGATCAGCATGGACGTGACCACCATGGCGACCTGGACCCAGCGCGGTCCGAACGCGTCGAGGAGCTTGCCGGCGATCCGCTGCGCGGCGCCCGCGTCCCCCATCACCCGGCCGACCATGGCGCCGAGTCCGATGGTCAGCATGGTGTCGCCGATCTGATCCCCGATGCCCTCAGAGAGGACGTCCGGGATGGTCGCCACCGGTATCCCCTGGACGAGTGCGACCCCGACCGCCACGAGCAGCAGGGCCGCGAAGCCGTTCAGTCTCAGCCTGGTCATGAGCAGGAGCAGAACCAGAACGCTGATCCCGACTACGAGCAGAGGCAAGGCAGTTCCCCTTTGAACCGGTGTCCCATCCCTATATGCAGACGGCGTCCACGTATGAAGATGGAGGCTAAGTGGGTGAACGTGCCGGGTCAATGGCCGGGTGATCACGGATTCACGCGCCGAGGAAGAAGTTCCCGGAAGGCCTGATCAAACAGCGAGCGGGCGAGAAGCCGCCGCCCGTCTCGCGGCATCGCTGAGCGAGTAGAGCAGATGGGGCACCGCGAACGAAAAGGGCGGGTCGGACCTGTCCGACCCGCCCAGCCACGCACTGCGCCCTTAGCCGGCCGCCCCGTCCGGCAGGACACCCGCCCGGAACGGCTCCACACCCTCCAGCCTCCGCACCCGCGTCGGCTCGATCAGCAGCATCACCCGGCGCTCCCCGGGCAGCAGCCACGGATACCGGTCCTCCCCGAGGTACTTCCGCGCGAGCCGGTCCATCGCCCGCTCCGCCTCCTCGCCCTCCACGAACCGGACGACCTTCCCCCGGATCTCCGCCCGGTCGTACGGGTTGGAGGGGTCGTGGTGGGACAGCGAAACGTACGGATTGCGCCGCAGATTCTCTTCCTTCACCCGCCCGACGGACGTGTTGACCATGACGTACTCCCCTTCGATGTCCGCCCACATGGGCGACACCTGGGGCGCACCGTCCGCACCCACCGTCGCGAGATGCCAGAAGTTCGTCGCGAGGAGACGCTCGCGAATATGCCCTTTGAGCTTGCCGTTCATCCGAGTGGCCGCCTTTCCGGGCCCATGCTCACCAGGCCCGGCGCCATCCTCGCCGCACCCCCGCCCCGGCCGACAGACGATCTTCAGCCCCGGTCGAACCCGCCGGTAGCCGTAGCTTCCTACAATCCGTGATCCTGGCCGAACAGACCGTAGTCATCACAGCCCCGCACCCCTAGCTTGTGGCCCGTGCGCCGACCTTCAGCCCGCCCGAGCCAGCCCGCACCCCACTCCGTGCCCGCCACCCCGACGCCCCCGCCCTTCAACGCCCCCGCCGCCCGCCGGCTGCGCGCGGCCCTCGGCATGACACCCGAGCACGTCGCCCACGACATACGCGTCTCCTACGGGCACCCCCACATCACCCCGGACCACGTCAGGGCCTGGGAACGCGGGGCGGCGGCCCCTTCCGGCTCCGAACTCACCGCACTCGCGGGGGTGTTGTGGTGCTCGCCCGGCGAACTCATCGGCAGCCCTCGCACCCTGCGCGAGCACCGCATCGCCCGCGGTTTCGCCCCCGAGGACGTGGCCCGCGCCGTGGGACACGAACTCCACGCCTATCTGCGGATGGAGGAGACCGACACCTGGCGCGGCACCGACCGCCAGTCCGCCGCCCTCGCCGATCTGCTCGACCTCCGCCTGCCCGACTTCGTCACCGTCACGGGCCGCGACGCCAAGCTCGGCGAACTGCTGCGCAACGCCGTCACCACCCGCTGGCAGGCCTACGTGCGCCCGGTGGCCAAGGTCGTGCCCCTGGACCGGCCGTTCCTGGAGGGCGCCCTCCAGGGGCTGCACCAGGACTACCAGGGGCACATGGCGGCCACCCTGAGCTGGGGCGGCGGCAGCAGCGACGCCGGTGACACGGCACGGGACTTCCTCGACCGGATCGTCGAGCACTTCTGGACGCGGATCCAGAAGAGCCCGGCCTAGCCCGGCACCGAGCCGGTCGGCCGGCCGCTCTAGAAGACCGACTCGGCCTCGTCCATGCGGTCCTTCGGGACCGTCTTCAGCTCGGTCACGGCCTCCGCGAGCGGCACCATCACGATGTCCGTCCCGCGCAGCGCGGTCATCCTGCCGAACTGCCCCTGGTGCGCGGCCTCCACCGCGTGCCAGCCGAACCGTGTGGCGAGCACGCGGTCGTACGCGGTGGGTGAGCCGCCGCGCTGGACGTGGCCGAGAATGACCGGCTTGGCCTCCTTGCCGAGCCGTCGCTCCAGCTCGTGGGCGAGTGCCGTGCCGATGCCCTGGAAGCGCTCGTGGCCGAACTTGTCTATGGCGCCCTTGCCGTAGTCCATGGTGCCGTCGGCGGGGTGGGCGCCCTCGGCGACGCAGACGACGGCGAACTTCTTGCCGCGGGCGAAGCGCTCCTCGACCATCTTGACGAGGTCGGCGGGGTCGAAGGGCCGCTCCGGCAGACAGATACCGTGCGCGCCGGCCGCCATGCCGGACTCCAGCGCGATCCAGCCCGCGTGGCGCCCCATGACCTCCACGACCATCACCCGCTGGTGGGACTCGGCGGTGGTCTTCAGGCGGTCCATCGCCTCGGTGGCGACGCCGACCGCCGTGTCGAAGCCGAAGGTGCGGTCGGTCGACGAGATGTCGTTGTCGATCGTCTTCGGAACGCCCACGACCGGCAGACCCGCGTCGGACAGCATGCGGGCCGCCGTCAGCGTGCCCTCGCCGCCGATCGGGATCAGCGCGTCGATGCCGAACTCGTGGATCATGTCGGAGGCGTTCTCGCAGGCCTCGCGGAGCCGGTCGCGCTCCAGCCGGGACGAGCCGAGGATCGTGCCGCCGCGGGCCAGGATGCCGCTGACCGCGTTCAGGTCGAGGGTGCGGTAGCGGCCGTCCAGCAGCCCCGAGTAACCGTCCTCGAAGCCGATGACCTCGTCGCCGTAGTTGTCGACCGCCCGGTGCACGACCGACCGGATCACGGCGTTCAGGCCGGGGCAGTCGCCGCCTGCGGTGAGAACTCCGATACGCATCGTGCTGTGTCTCCTGCTCGCTGTTGATACCGGTGAGCCTCTGCCGATTGTTTCACGCTCGACAGCCCGGCGTCGCACCCCGAGGCTGACGGGCGCCTTATCTATCGGCGGAGGTATTGTCAAGAGGGTTCTGCTCACCTCGGTGGGCGATTTTTGTGCCCGTGGCTGGATAGCCATTGGCTTGATGTGTACCGCTTGATGTGTACCCCCATTCGAGACGAAACGGAGAGCGCGCGTGACCCGCAGCGTGTACGTGACCGGCATCGACCGCGGCGACGGCCGCCAGGTCGTCGAACTGGGGGTCATGGAGCTCCTCACCCGGCAGGTGGACCGGGTGGGCGTCTTCCGCCCCCTCGTCCACGACGGGCCCGACCGCCTCTTCGAGCTGCTGCGCGCCCGCTACCGGCTCACCCAGGACCCGGCGACCGTCTACGGCATGGACTACCACGAGGCGTCCGCCCTCCAGGCCGAGGCCGGCACGGACGAGCTGGTGTCCACGCTCGTCGACCGCTTCCACCTGGTCGCCCGCGACTACGACGTGGTCCTGGTCCTCGGCACCGACTACGCCGGCACCCAGCTCCCGGACGAGCTGTCGCTCAACGCCCGGCTTGCGAACGAGTTCGGCGCGTCCGTGATCCCGGTCGTGGGCGGCCGCAAGCAGACCGTCGAGTCGGTGCTCGCCGAGACGCGCAACGCCTACCGCGCCTACGACACCCTGGGCTGCGACGTCCTGGCCATGGTCACCAACCGGGTGGCCCGCGAGGACCGCGACGAGATCGCCGGCCAGCTCGACTCCCGGCTCCCCGTGCCCTGTTACGTCCTGCCCGACGAGCCCGCGCTGTCCGCCCCGACCGTCTCGCAGATCGGCCACGCCCTCGGCGCGAAGGTGGTGCTCGGCGACGACTCCGGGCTGGCCCGGGACGTGCTCGGCTTCGTCTTCGGTGGCGCGATGCTGCCGAACTTCCTGGGCGCCCTGACCCCGGGCTGCCTCGTCGTCACCCCGGGCGACCGAGCCGACCTGGTCGTCGGCTCGCTCGCCGCGCACAGCGCCGGCACCCCACCGATAGCGGGCGTGCTGCTCACCCTGGACGAGGTGCCCGGCACCGACATCCTCACCCTCGCCGACCGGCTCGCGCCCGGCACCCCGGTGCTGTCGGTGGCCGGCACCAGCTTCCCCACCGCCGAGCAGCTGTTCTCCCTGGAGGGCAAGCTGAACGCGGCCACCCCGCGCAAGGCGGAGCGGGCACTCGGCCTCTTCGAGCGGTACGCCGACACCGCCGACCTCGCCCGCCGCGTCTCCGCCCCGAGCAGCGACCGCGTCACGCCGATGATGTTCGAGCACAAGCTGCTGGAGCAAGCCCGCTCCGACCTGCGCCGGGTCGTCCTGCCCGAGGGCACCGAGGAGCGCGTGCTGCACGCCGCCGAGGTGCTGCTGCGCCGGGGCGTGTGCGAGCTGACCCTGCTCGGTCCGGTCGACCAGATCCGCAAGAAGGCCGCCGACCTGGGCATCGACCTCGGCGAGTCCCAGCTGATCGACCCGGCCGCCTCCGACCTGCGGGACGCCTTCGCCGAGAAGTACGCGGCCCTGCGCGCCCACCGGGGCGTCACCGTGGAGCTGGCGTACGACGTCGTCTCGGACGTGAACTACTTCGGCACGCTGATGGTCCAGGAGGGCCTCGCCGACGGCATGGTGTCCGGCTCGGTGCACTCCACGGCCGCGACCATCCGCCCGGCCTTCGAGATCATCAAGACCAAGCCGGACGCCGACATCGTCTCGTCGGTGTTCTTCATGTGCCTGGCCGACAAGGTCCTCGTCTACGGCGACTGCGCGGTCAACCCGGACCCGAACGCCCAGCAGCTCGCCGACATCGCCATCCAGTCGGCGACCACGGCCGAGCAGTTCGGCGTGGAGCCGCGGATCGCCATGCTGTCGTACTCCACGGGGACCTCCGGCTCGGGCGCCGACGTCGACAAGGTCCGCGAGGCCACCGAGCTGGTGCGCACGCGCCGGCCCGACCTGAGGATCGAGGGCCCGATCCAGTACGACGCCGCCGTGGAGCCGTCGGTCGCGGCGACCAAGCTGCCCGGCTCCGAGGTCGCAGGGCAGGCGAGCGTGCTGATCTTCCCCGACCTGAACACCGGCAACAACACCTACAAGGCCGTGCAGCGCTCGGCCGGCGCCATCGCCGTCGGCCCGGTGCTGCAGGGCCTGCGCAAGCCGGTCAACGACCTGTCCCGGGGCGCCCTCGTCCAGGACATCGTCAACACGGTCGCCATCACGGCGATCCAGGCCCAGTCCCCCGCCCCGTCCCCGAGCGAGAAGGCAACCGCCCAGTGAGCCCCACCCGCGTCCTCGTCCTCAACTCCGGCTCCTCGTCGGTGAAGTACCAGCTGCTCGACATGCGCGACGACAGCCGGCTGGCGGTGGGTCTGGTCGAGCGCATCGGCGAGCAGACCTCCCGGCTGAAGCACACCCCGGCAGGCGGCGAGAGCCGGGAGCGCGGCGGGGCGATCGCCGACCACGACGCGGCCCTGAAGGCCGTCGCCGAGGAACTCGCCAAGGACGGCCTCGGCCTGGACTCACCCGAACTGGCCGCGATCGGGCACCGGGTGGTGCACGGCGGCAAGTCCTTCACCGAGCCGACCGTGATCGACGACGCCGTGCTCGCCGAGATCGAGCGGCTCATCCCGGTCGCACCGCTGCACAACCCGGCCAACCTCACCGGCATCCGCACGGCGCAGTCGCTGCGCCCGGACCTGCCGCAGGTCGCGGTCTTCGACACCGCGTTCCACACCACGATGCCGGAGTCGGCCGCCCGCTACGCGATCGACGTGAAGACGGCCGACGAGCACCGCATCCGGCGCTACGGCTTCCACGGCACCTCGCACGCCTACGTCTCCCGGGCGACGGCCGAGCTGCTGGGCAAGGACCCCGCCGAGACGAACGTGATCGTGCTGCACCTGGGCAACGGGGCGTCCGCCTCGGCCGTCAGGGGCGGACGCTGCGTGGACACCTCCATGGGACTGACGCCTTTGGAGGGGCTCGTGATGGGTACGCGCTCGGGAGACATGGACCCGGCCGTCATCTTCCATTTGATGCGTGTTGGTGGAATGTCCGCCGACGAGATCGACACTCTTCTCAACAAGAAGAGTGGTCTGATCGGACTGTGCGGTGACAACGACATGAGGGAGATCCGCCGCCGCGTCGACGAGGGCGACGAGCAGGCGGAGCTGGCGTTCGACATCTACATTCACCGCCTGAAGAAGTACATCGGCGCCTATTACGCCGTACTCGGACGGGTGGACGCGGTGGCCTTCACCGCCGGCGTCGGCGAGAACGCGGCGCCCGTGCGGGAGGCCGCCCTGGCGGGCCTGGAGGAGCTGGGCCTGGCGGTGGACGGCGAGCGCAACGCCGTACGCGGCGACGAGGCGCGGCTGATCTCACCCGAGGGCGCCCGGGTCGCGGTGGCGGTGGTGCCCACCGACGAGGAATTGGAGATCGCGACACAGACCTACGCGCTGGTAATTGGTTCGGGGAATCACACCTGAGCGGCATCCCGCCCTTTTGTATTTTCCGCCAGACGGAATATTCCGTTGCGAAACAAACCGATAGGATCGCCCCCATGCGCCGTTCGAAAATCGTCTGTACTCTCGGCCCCGCGGTCGACTCCCACGAGCAGCTTGTCGCGTTGATCGAAGCCGGCATGAACGTGGCCCGCTTCAACTTCAGCCACGGCTCGCACGCCGAGCACCAGGGCCGGTACGACCGGGTCCGTGCCGCCGCCAAGGAGACCGGCCGGGCCATCGGGGTCCTCGCCGACCTCCAGGGCCCCAAGATCCGTCTGGAGACCTTCGCCGAGGGTCCCGTGGAGCTGGTCCGCGGTGACGAGTTCACCATCACCACCGAGGACGTCCCGGGCGACAAGACGATCTGCGGGACGACCTACAAGGGCCTGCCCGGCGACGTGACCAAGGGCGACCAGGTCCTCATCAACGACGGCAACGTCGAGCTGAAGGTCACCGAGGTCGAGGGCCACCGGGTGAAGACGATCGTCATCGAGGGCGGCGTCATCTCCGACCACAAGGGCATCAACCTGCCCGGCGCGGCCGTCAACGTGCCCGCGCTGAGCGAGAAGGACATCGAGGACCTCCGCTTCGCGCTCCGCATGGGCTGCGACCTGGTCGCGCTGTCGTTCGTCCGGGACGCCAAGGACGTCCAGGACGTGCACCGCATCATGGACGAGGAGGGCCGCCGCGTCCCGGTCATCGCCAAGGTGGAGAAGCCGCAGGCGGTGCAGAACATGGAGGACGTCGTGATGGCGTTCGACGGCGTGATGGTCGCCCGCGGTGACCTCGCCGTCGAGTACCCGCTCGAGAAGGTCCCCATGGTGCAGAAGCGCCTGATCGAGCTGTGCCGGCGCAACGCCAAGCCGGTGATCGTGGCGACCCAGATGATGGAGTCGATGATCACCAACTCCCGTCCGACCCGCGCCGAGGCCTCCGACGTGGCCAACGCGATCCTGGACGGCGCCGACGCGGTCATGCTGTCCGCCGAGTCGAGCGTGGGCGCGTACCCGATCGAGACCGTCAAGACGATGTCGAAGATCGTCACCGCGGCCGAGCAGGAGCTGATGTCCAAGGGCCTGCAGCCGCTCGTCCCGGGCAAGAAGCCGCGTACGCAGGGCGGTTCGGTCGCCCGCGCCGCCTGCGAGATCGCCGACTTCCTCGGCGGCCGGGTCCTGGTGGCCTTCACCCAGTCCGGCGACACCGCCCGCCGGCTGTGCCGCTACCGCGCCACCCAGCCGATCGTCGCCTTCACCACCGACGAGGGCACCCGCAACCAGATGGCGCTGAGCTGGGGCGTGGAGCCGTACGTGGTGCCGTTCGTGAACAGCACCGACGAGATGGTCGACCTGGTGGACCAGGAGCTGGTCAAGCTGAACCGCTTCAACGAGGGCGACATCGCGGTCATCACCGCCGGCTCGCCCCCCGGCGTCCCCGGCACCACCAACATGGTGCGCGTCCACCACCTGGGCGGCGCCAAGAGCTGACCCGCGAAGGGCCTGAGGGCCTGTGTACGGCGCCGAGGGCGCCCCCTGGGTTTCCAGGGGGCGCCCTCGGCGTGTGCGGCTCCCGAACGGGCCTTGAGAGGCGCTCAGTCGGTGATGTAGTTGTGCAGCCCGGGCACGTGGAGCGTCCCGCCGAACTGGCCGGCCTGCTGGACCTTCACGTTGGTGAAGTAGATCAGCGGGATGTTCAGCGGCGGCGGGTGCTCCGGGTCGAACGTGATCGGGATCAGTCCGAGCAGGTTGCCGGAGATGCTCTCGGTGTACATCACCGTGTCGCCGTCGCGGATCGTGGACGTCGAGCCCTTGGCCGCCTGCACGTGGTAGGTCTTGCCGGACTGCTTGTCCTCGACCGTCTGGTGGAGGTCGCCGATGTCGGTGCCGCCGGAGATGACGTACTTCAGGACCTTCTTGACGGTGCCGTTGGCGGTGCGCACCTCGACGACGCCCTGGTAGTCGGCGCCCTTCAGCGTCAGCGAGCTGGCGTTGAGGAACCACGGGTCGTCCGGCAGCGGCACCTTGTTGTCGACGCCGCCCTCGGCGTCGGTGGCGGCCGGGCAGTCCTCGGCGTCCGTGGAGGAGCTCGGGGACGGGCTGGGCGAGGCGGTGGCCTGCCCGGCTTCCCCGGCCGCCTTCCCGGCCTCCTCGGCCGCCTTCTCGGCTCGCTCCGCCGCCTTGTCGACGGCCTCGCCGGTGTCCTCGGCCGTCTCGGACGCCTTCTCGGTGGTGTCCTTGGCGGTGTCCTTGACGGTGTCCTCGGCCGTGCCGGCGGCCTTCTCGGCCGTGTCCTTCACCGTGCCGGCGGCATCGTCGCCCGTGGTCCCGGTGTTCTCGGACGCGGAGGCGGACGGGGTGGGGCTCGGGCTCGCGCCGGCCTTGTTCCCGCCGTTGAAGATGCCCCCGATGGCGTCGCCGATGTCCTCCAGCACGTTGCCGCCGCTCTCGGACGGCGACGGGGACGGGGTGGCGGCCGAGTCGTCCTCGGCGGGCGCGCTGGTGGACGGGCTCGGCTTCGGCTCGGCCTCGTCGCCGGAACCTGAATCCGGCGAAGAGGAGTCGTCCTGGTCCGCGCCCGTGCCGCCCCCGCCGGACGAGGGGGACGGTGTGGGAGCCGTCTCGTCCTGGCCGGCGTCGTCGTCCTTCGAGCCGTCGCTCGCCGAGGGGGACGGCGTGGGCGAGGCGGAGTCGTCGTCCTTGGGGTTCTTGGCGTCCTCCAGGGCCGCCACGCACTCCTTGTACTCGTCGGCCGTCAGGCTCTTCGACGTCGGCTTCGCCGGGCTGTCGCTGTCGGCGATGGCGAGCGTGGATGTGAAGCCCATGCCCATGAGGACCGCCGTCGGCATCGCGGCCATGGCTATCGCCTTGCCCGCGGGCCTGTTGAACCTGGTGAACAGCGGCTTCTTGGGTGCCGCGTGGCGCGGCCCGGTTCTCACACGGGACGCCTCCACATCAGCCCCGTGGGTCACCTCGTCAGCCGGCACTGTGCCTCCCGTTCGCCCCGTTGGCCGGGTTCGTTCCTGACAGATCGTTCGGCTCGCCCACCCCGTCCACGGGCCGCAGCACCGTGGTGTCGTGGTCCGTGCCGCCGGGAGCCTCGCCCGTGCCCGTCGTCGCGTGGCCGGCGAGCTGCCCCGCCGGCGGCGGGCCCGGCGCCCAGGCCACGGCCATCGCCCCGCCCACGAGGGCGAGGAGGAAGCCGATGAGGAAGCCACCGAGGTTGGACACGGGGATGGACACCAGCGCCAGCAGGATCGCCGCGACACCCGCGAAGACGCGGACGTGCTTCTGGAACCAGAGACTGACGCCCAGCACGACGAGCAGCACGCCGATGATCAGGGAACCGGCACCCGCGGTGGTCGCCATCGCCAGCGTCAGGTGACCGATCTGGAGGTTCGCGTACGGGAAGTAGGCGATGGGCAGTCCGCTGAGCAGGACGAACAGCCCGGCCCAGAACGGCCGCGTACCCCGCCAGGCGCGGAACTGCTGCCTCCGGAGAGTGAACTGGCCGTCTGCGGCAGGGGTCTCGGCGCTCATGGAAAAACAGCTCCCTGGTACGGCGTTGCTGTGGTGGTGATGTGGGCCGTCCGTGAAGGCCCGGCCGGAGAGGTGGACGGGCGGGGGCGCCACCGGCTCCCCCGCCCGTCATCGAGTGCTTAGTAGCACTCCTTGACACCCGTCGACAGCGACATCTTCAGGCCGCTGAGCTTGAAGGTTCCGGCGGTGGTCGCCCACGCCGTCTGCTTCACGTCGGACAGGGTCGCCTTGTCGGCCTGCTGGGCGAAGCCGTACGGGTTCGCCGTCTCGCCCTTCCTCATGGCCGGACCCTTGTTGGCGTCCTTGGCGGCCACACCGATGTCGATGTTCTCGAACGTCGCGTCGGCACTGAGGTCGGCGACGTCGATGTAGAGGTTCTGGGCCTCGACCGGCTTCGCACCCTGACCCGCACGCAGGATCAGGCTGACGTTCCCGAGCACCGGAATGTTCGGGGTGACGACCGACTGGCACAGGTTCTTGATCGTCGCCTGCTTGAACGACGAGACGGCGACCGGGTGAACGGCCTTCTTGCCGTCCATCGTGTATCCCTCGTCGAGGGCGCCGTACTGCGAGAAGCCCGTACCGACGAGCTGGTCGGTCGTGACCTTGAACGACTGCCCGGAGACACTGAACGACGCGGCGAGAGCGCCCTGCGCGAGGGCGACACCTATCGCAGCCGTGGCGGCGACGCTGGGCACCATCACCACAGCGAACCGCTTCCATCTGGTCCCGCCACGCACCTGGGACTCCATATTTCCTCCTTCTCGGACGTACATCTCCTGACCTGGCTCGCCCCGAATCGCGGCTCAGCCGTGCAGGGATGGGAGAAGTGCTACGTCCTCGGGAAGGAGAGCGCCTGCACTCGGCGGCGCAACTAGCGCCCGAATCACCGGCGATCACCCCCGAGCGACAACCACTGGTCGCGCCTGACACGCATCACGCACAACCCTGCTGGACAGGCTTCGCCGGATGGGCGAAGACCCCCCTGTCCAAGAGCCGGCGCCACTGCCGCCGGCTCTGCTCGGTGGGGACCCAGGACGTCCCGCGACCCAACCGGCTGCCGGGGTACGGGAATGGACCGAGCGTGGCCGATCGTGGTGCATTCTCGCCGCCCGCACAAGGGGGTTCGTTACTGGCTAGTAACGGCGGGATAACCGAACAACGACCCCCCGGTCTCGGACGACGACACAGGGTGGTTCCGAGCGGCGGTACAAAGCTGTTGATCGCTGGACAGAAACCGACAGATCAACGCCCACGACTTACTCGTAGTAACAGCGGCCGCGATTACCAAGTTTTGGTAAAGCGCGGCCGCGGTGACGCTCTGTCGGCAAATGTTTCACATGGGCGCCACAGGCCCGTGTGTTTAACGACTGGTCAGAACAGGGCCCGGGCCAGGGCCCTGCGGGCCGCGATCACGCGCGGATCCTCGGGTCCGACCACCTCGAACAGCTCCAGCAGCCGCATCCGTACGGTGTCCCGGTCGTCACCCACCGTACGCCCCACCGTCTCGATGAGCCGGCCGAAGGCGTCCTCCACATGGCCGCCCACCAGATCCAGGTCGGCGGCGGCGATCTGCGCCTGCACGTCGGCCGGCTTCTCGGCCGCGTCCCGGCGCACCTGCTGCGGGTCGACGCCCTGCACGCGCTGGAGCAACTCGGCCTGAGCGAGGCCCAGTTTGGCCTCCTCGTTGCCCGGGTCCTCGCTCAGTACGTTCTTGTAGGCCTGGACGGCACCGCTCAGATCGCCCGAGTCCAGCGCCTGCACGGCGGCCTCGAGGAGCCCGTCGTACGGACCGGCCGGCCGCTCGGGAGCCGCCTGGGCGCCACCGCCCGGCTCGGCCTCGGGGTCGACGACGAGGCCGGTCAGGCCGAAGCGCTGCTCGCCGACCTGCACCAGCTGGTCCAGCGTCTGGCGGATCTGCGCCTCCCCCGCCGCCCCCTGGAAGAGCGGCAGCGCCTGCCCCGCGACGACCGCGAACACCGCGGGGATTCCCTGGATGCCGAACTGCTGCATCAGCATCTGATTGGCGTCGACGTCGACCTTGGCGAGCAGGATGCGGCCGTTGTACTCGACGGCCAGCCGCTCCAGGACCGGGCTGAGCTGCTTGCAGGGCTCACACCACTCGGCCCAGAAGTCGATGACGACGGGCACCTCGGCGGACCGCTGGAGGACGTCCCTCTCGAATCCCGCCTCGTCGACGTCGATGACGAGATCGGCCGGGGAGATCGCCCCCGTACCACCCTCCCGGGCGGCTTGCGCACGCGCCTGCTCCGCCTTCGCCTTGGCCTCCTGGGCCGCCTTCACCGCGGCGAGGTCGACGACTCCGCTCATGGACATGTTCCGTGGCTGCATGCGTCTATCCTCCCCCGTACTGCGCGCGCGTGTGAAAAACGGTGTGAAAGCCGGGCCGGTCGGTGCCCTTCGGCGCCGGGTCCCCACCCCACGCCAGGTCGCTCGAGCCCGTGTACGTCCCTCACGGGCTTTCGCTACGAGTCGTAGCGTAATGCCACACCCCGCCGCCGGAACACCACCCCCCGGTGATCTCCCTCACGGCCGCACGGGAAACGCCGGTTTATGGTCATGTCATGCCGAGTCGCAGCCCAGCCAGCCGCACCGGGCGCCCGCGCAGCGCCACGGCGGACGCCGCGATCCTGGCCGCGACGCGGGCGGCGCTGGTCGAACTGGGTTGGTCCAAGCTCACCTTGGGAGACGTCGCGACGCGCGCCGGGGTTGCGAAAACGACGCTGTACCGCCGCTGGGCGGGCAAGAACGAACTGGTCGTCGACGCGGTCGCGGAGCTCTTCGACGAACTGGAACTCCCGGACAGCGGCTCGCTGGCCGCGGACATCGAGGGCGTCGTCCTGCAGTTCGCCGCCATCCTGGCCCGCCCGGAGGCGAAGAGCGGCCTGATGGCCGTGGTCGCGGAGGCCACCCGCGACGACGCCCTGCGCGAACGCATCCGCGCCTCGGTGGTCGACCGCCAGAAACGCCTGGTCGTGGAGGGCAGGTCCCGAGCCCAGGCAAGGGGCGAGCTCCCGTCCGAACCGGACCCCGCCACAGCGTCCCGCACCGCGGACCTGATCTTCGACATGGTGGCGGGAGCGGTGGTCCACCGCACGCTGGTGAGCGGGCAGCCGGTCGACGAGGAGTGGGTCCGCGGCTTCACCCTGGTGCTGCTCAGGGGCCTGGCGGGAGAAGCCGCGCACGCGGCCGCCGGCTGAACCGTGCCTCCCGGTCACCCCCGGGCAAACGCCGGCGGCCCGCTCAGGAGGAACCGCCGCCGAAGGTGATGCCGCCGTGGATGTCCCGGCCCTGGATCACCGTGCCCTGGGTCCCGCCGGAGATCTCGTTGTGCACGTCCCCGGCCCGTGATCCGACCTCCGCGTCCGCCCGCCGCCGCCACGTCTCCAGCGCGGCGGCGAAGTCCGGGTCCTGCCGGGCGCGTTCGTTGAGCAGCTCGGCGAGCCGCCCGGCCCGCTCCTCGGTGCTCGGGGGCTCGGCGGGCACCGCCGGTTCCTCTTCGCCGGAGCGGGACCCCCTTCGGGTGACGAGGTCGCGCAGGGACGCCCGGATCTGTTCACCGGCCGCACCGGCCGTCCCCGAGGCCAGAGCCGCGAGCAGTCCTGCCGTGATGGGCTCCACGGAGGTCCTCCAGTCTTCGCGAATCGCCCACTGACGGGTGCGTGCGGACACTGAACCACGCGGACGCGGACCTCAGAACCCGGCCGGCTCGGTGTACACCCCCCACTCGTCCCGCAGCACCCCGCAGATCTCGCCGAGCGTCGCCTCGGCGCGTACCGCCTCCAGCATCGGCTCGATCATGTTCGCGTCCGACCGCGCCGCGGCGACCATGCCGTCGAGCGCCGCACGGACCCGCGCGTCGTCCCGCCCGGCCTTCCGCTCCGCGAGCACCCGGACCTGCTCCCGCTCCACCTCGTGGCTGACCCGCAGGATCTCCAGGTCCCCGGTCACCGACCCGGTGTGGACGTTCACCCCGACGACCTTCTTGTCGCCCTTCTCCAGCGCCTGCTGGTACCGGAACGCCGACTCCGCGATCTCCCCGGTGAACCAGCCGTCCTCGATGCCCCGCAGGATCCCGGAGGTGATCGGCCCGATCGGGTGCTGCCCGTCGGGGTGCGCCCGCAGCCCCCGCTCCCTTATCCGCTCGAAGATCTTCTCGGCGTCGGCCTCGATCCGGTCCGTGAGCTGCTCGACGTACCAGGAGCCGCCCAGCGGGTCGGCCACGTTGGCGACGCCGGTCTCCTCCATCAGCACCTGCTGCGTCCGCAGCGCGATCTCGGCCGCCTGCTCGCTGGGCAGTGCGAGGGTCTCGTCGAGGGCGTTGGTGTGCAGCGAGTTCGTCCCGCCGAGCACGGCCGCCAGCGCCTCCACGGCCGTCCGTACGACGTTGTTGTACGGCTGCTGCGCGGTGAGGGAGACGCCCGCCGTCTGCGTGTGGAAGCGCAGCCACTGGGCCTTCTCCGACTTCGCGCCGTACACGTCCCGCATCCAGCGGGCCCAGATCCGCCGGGCCGCCCGGAACTTCGCGATCTCCTCGAAGAAGTCGACGTGCGCGTCGAAGAAGAAGGACAGGCCGGGGGCGAAGACATCGACGTCCAGCCCGCGCGACAGCCCCAGCTCCACGTACCCGAAGCCGTCCGCCAGCGTGTACGCCAGCTCCTGCGCGGCCGTCGAACCGGCCTCGCGGATGTGGTAGCCGGAGACGGACAGCGGCTTGTACGCGGGGATGCCTGCCGCGCAGTGCTCCATCAGGTCGCCGATGAGCCGCAGATGCGGTTCCGGCTGGAAGAGCCACTCCTTCTGGGCGATGTACTCCTTGAAGATGTCCGTCTGGAGCGTGCCGTTCAGGACGGACGGGTCGACGCCCTGCCGCTCGGCGGCGACCAGGTACATGCAGAAGACGGGCACGGCCGGTCCGCTGATGGTCATGGACGTCGTCACGTCACCGAGCGGGATGTCCCGGAACAGGACCTCCATGTCGGCCGCCGAGTCGATCGCGACCCCGCAGTGCCCGACCTCGCCCAGCGAGCGCGGGTCGTCGGAGTCGCGGCCCATGAGGGTCGGCATGTCGAAGGCGACCGAGAGCCCGCCTCCGCCGTTGCGGAGGATCATCTTGTAGCGCTCGTTGGTCTGCTCGGCGTTGCCGAACCCGGCGAACTGCCGGATGGTCCACGAACGCCCCCGGTAGCCGGTGGCGTACAGGCCGCGGGTGAAGGGGTACTCCCCGGGCCAGCCGATCCGCTCGAACCCCTCGTACCTGTCGCCGGGCCGGGGTCCGTACACCGGTTCCACGGGATCGCCGGAGAGCGTGGTGAAGTCGGCGTCGCGCTTGCGCGCCGCGTCGTACCGGGCCTGCCAGCGGCGGCGGCCTTCCTCTATGGCGTCAGCGTCCATACCATCGAATTTACTAGGACGTCCAAGTAAATGTCGATGGCAGACCGCCGTACGTTCGTCCGTACGGCGGTGCGCTTACGCCTTGGCGGTCGCGGGCGACTCCTCCGCGACCCTGGCCTCGAGCTCGTGGCTGATCTTGCGCTCCACGAAGAACGCGGCCGTCGGGATGGTCCCGGCGAGCAGCACCCAGATCTGCTTGGCGACCGGCCACTTCGCCTTGGAACCCAGGTCGAAGGCGAAGACCAGGTACACGACGTAGAGCCAGCCGTGCGCGATGCTGACGACGCGCGTGAAGTCGGCCGCGCCGTTCAGGTCGAGCACGTACTTGCCGATCATGCCGAAGGTCAGCAGAACCAGCAGTACGCCGGTGACGTAGGCCATCACGCGATAGCGGGTCAGCACGCTCTTTTTCATGCCGTCGAGCGTAACGACCCGTTCCGGGAGATCTTGGCCCGGGTCACCCTTCCTCGAAGTCCCCCGCGGCGATCCGCAGCGGCCGCAGCATCGCGAAGATCTCGGCGCACTCCTCCGCGTCGTAGGCCCCGAGCCCGAAGTCCATCGCCATCAGGTCCCGGGTGGCCGCCTCGACCACCTCGCGGCCCTTGTCGGTGATGCTGGCGAGGGTGCCGCGTCCATCGTTGGGATTGGGCCGCTTGTCGACGAGGCCCGACTTCACGAGCCGGTCGACGGTGTTCGTCACGGACGTGGGGTGCACCATGAGCCGCTCGCCGATCTTGGACATCGGCAGCTCGCCGGACTTGGAGAAGGTGAGCAGCACCAGCGCCTCGTAGCGCGCGAACGTCAGCCCGTACGGCTTGACCACGGCGTCGACCTCGGCGAGGAGGATCTGCTGGGCGCGCATGATCGAGGTGATCGCGGCCATGGACGGCACGTTTCCCCAGCGCTGCTTCCAGCGTTCGTCGGCGCGCGCGATCGGATCGAAGGAGAGACTGAGCGGCTTCGGCACGAACCAGACCTTACCGGCCGGTCACATGGTGGTCAGCCCTGTCTCGCCCTTCGGTCCGGCCAGGGCCGGTCACCGATATCGGTGGTCTGGCCGAGTCATGTCCTTTCCGCGGCGATTCATGGCCTTATGTAACCATTGGCTCCGGACGCGTCACCGAACGTCACCAAGGAGCGGCATGACCCGGCTGATCCACGCCCTCGCGGCACTCGCGGTGCTCGGTCTCGCCGCGGGCTGCTCGTCCGCCCACGGCGGCGCCGGCACGGCGTCCGGCACCCGCGACGACACCACGAAGGCCGCCTACTCGGCGGGCTCCCCCTTCTGGGTGGACCCCGAGAGCCCCGCGGCCCGGCAGGCCGAGCTCTGGCAGCGGCAGGGCCGGGAGCAGGACGCCGAGCTGATCCGGCGGATCGCCGACCGGCCGGTCGCGCTCTGGCCGGCGGGCGAGATCGACCCGGCCCCGATGGTGCGGGCGGCGGCCTCGGCCGCGAGCCGGGAGGGCAGGACGGCGGTCTTCGTCGCCTACAACATCCCGCACCGGGACTGCGGCCAGCACTCGGCGGGCGGGGCCGCGGACGCGGACGCCTACCGGGACTGGATCGGGAAGTTCGCCGGCGCCCTCGGCGAGGCCGAGGCCCTGGTCGTCCTGGAACCCGACGCGGTCGCGCACGTCGTGGACGGCTGCACGCCCGGCGAGTACCACGCCGAGCGCGAGCAGCTGCTCGGCGAGGCGATCACCCGGCTGAAGCAGCAGCCGCACACCAAGGTGTATCTGGACGCCGGCAACGCGGACTGGATCCGGGACTCGGCGAAGCTGGTGGAACCGCTGAAGCGGGCCGGGGTAGAGCAGGCCGACGGCTTCGCGCTCAACGTCTCCAACTTCCAGACGAACGAGGTGAGCACGGAGTACGGCCGGCGGCTCTCCGAGGCCCTCGGCGGCAAGCACTTCGTCGTCGACACCAGCCGCAACGGCAACGGCCCCCTGCCCGGCGTCTGGTGCAACCCGCCCGGCCGGGCGCTCGGCACCCCGCCCACGACCGAGACCGGCGAACCCGTCGTGGACGCCTACCTGTGGATCAAGCGGCCCGGCGAGTCGGACGGGACCTGTGAGGGCGGCCCGGCGGCCGGGCGCTGGTGGCCGGAGTACGCCCTGGGTCTGGCCCGCAACGCCAAGGGCTGACCAGCCCCCCGGCTCACTTCACGTGGATCCACTTCGCCTTCGAGGGCGTGCCCTCGGCGTCCGCCACGAACAGCATGTACCAGCCGGGCGGGACGAGAGCCGGGTCGCGCGGCACGTCGAACGTCACCGCGTCGCCCTTCTTGCTGATGTCCAGCTCGATGGAGCGCTGTTCGACGTCCGTCGTGTGCGTGACCGCGCTGGGCCGCATCAGCCGCGCCTTGGCAACCCGCTCCGGATGCTCGGTACGGAACGTGATGCGGTGGTCCTCGTCCAGCGTCTGCGGCCCGTCCTTCAGTGCGGGGCGGTTCTGGGCGTTCCTGTGCAGCGCGGGCGGGGTGAAGACCTCCATGCGCTGCTCGAAGTGGCCCAGTTTGGTGTTCTGCTGGTCGTCGTAGAGCGGGTCCGAGCCGAAGGTGGCGATCCGGCCGTCGGGCAGCAGCAGCGCCTCGGAGTGGTAGTTGCGGCCCACCCTGGGCGCGGCGGCCTCCCGGAAGGCATTGGTCTTCGGGTCGTAGAACTGCGCCTTGAGGATGTTGCTGGCGCTGCGGCCGCGGTAGTCCTTCGAGCCGTTGGACGTGAACACCGTGTCGTCCGGCATGATCACGCTGTTCAGGTAGCGCGTGCCCTGCGGCAGGTCGGGGCCGTCCTCGAAGGCGGGGTTGTCCTTCTTCAGGTCCACCACGGCCGTGCGCGGGGTGGACTTCTTCGACTCGCCGACGCCGCCTCCGCCCAGGATCATCACCTTCTGGTCCTGCGCCGGGGGCAGCAGCACGGACGCCGAGGTCTCGGTCTGGTCGAGGTCCTTCAGGCCCGGCACCTTCTCGAAGGTGTTCGTCTCCACGTCCCACAGGCCCGGCTCGCGCCCCTGGTCGGCCGGTCCGTATCCGGCGTTGGAGGCCGAGTAGAACAGCTTGCCGCCCTTGGTGAGGAACAGGGCGGGGTACGTCGGGAAGTACCGCTTGGGCCCCGGTGACCACTTCTTGGCCCGCGGGTCGTAGACTTCGTTGTCGCCCGGGTCGATCATGCCGACGTCGTCCAGCCCGGACACCGCGAGGATCCGGCCGTCGTCGAGGCCGACGAGCGTCGGGTACCAGCGGGCCTTGTCCATCGGCTCGACGGGGACGTACTTCTCGGCCTTCGGGTCGAACTCGTAGGCGGCACGGATGCCCTGGAAGTCCTGCTTGTCGAGGGTGATCTTCTCCGACAGGCCGTACACGTTGTCGGCGTCCTCGCCCTTCAGCCCGACGATCTCGTACTGCGCCTGCTTCTGGGTGACCGACAGCGGTCCCTTCTCCAGGGCCTCCACGAAGACGCGGGCCTCGCTGGCGGTGACCTTGGTCCGCCAGGGCTGCATCACCCCGCGGCTGTTGTACGAGACCTTGAAGCTGCGCTTGGCCTTCGGGATCGTCACGTCGAACTTGGTGACGTAGTCGACGCCGGCCGGGGAGCGGAAGCGGGTGCCCTTCTTCAGGAACACCGCCTTGTCGGGGCTCTCGTTCTTCACGCGCATGCCGCCGCCGGCCCGGGTCACCTCACCGTCGAGGAGTTCGTAACGGGCGGTGCCGCCGGCCACGAGCAGGCGCCCGTCGGGGAGTTGGGCGTGCCCGGCGCAGAAGAAGTCCTCCGGGGTGGGGACCTTCTTGAAGGTGTTCTTCTCCGGGTCCCACAGGACGGTGTCGAACTGACCCTTGTCGAACCTGCGCTGCTCGTTGCCCGACCCGGCGACGATCAGCACCTTGCCGGTGTGCAGCAGGGCCGCGTGGATGGCGTTGGTGCGGTACTCCTCGGGGATGCCGATCTGGCTCCAGGAGCCGTACTTCGCCTTGTACTCGGGCTGGGCGATCTTGTACTCGTGGTACTGCGCGGAGGCGAAGTCGAGCGCGGCCGGGGCGTTGAGGCCCGCCAGGACCGCGATGCCGCCGATGCCCAGGACGGTCTTCTTGGTCTTCTGCGAGGGCTGGTAGGCCATGGCCTAGTTGCCTCCTGTCGTGGTGCCGGAGACGGGGGCCGCCGGGAACGCGGTGGCCAGGGCGGGCTCCGCGGCGACGGCGGGCTCCTTGCTGCCGGGTACGCGCGTGTGCGGGTGCGTCCTCGCCGGTGCCTGCGCTTGGGTGTCCGCTGGTGTGTCCGCTTGCGCGTGCGCTTCGGCTTCGGCAGGCGAGGGCTGCGCCTGGCGCTCCCGGGCGTCCTTCCCGCGCGTGGCGGCCCAGACGGCTGCCGGGGCCAGGGAGATCGCCATGGCGAGGACGGCCCAGGTGCGCATCGCGGCGTGCGTGTGGCCGAGGGCGACGGAGGCGGCCAAGGAGGTAGCCAGCAGGGCCGCCCAGAACAGGTGGATGCGGAAGGTGGCCAGTTGGTCGGGGCTGGCGTCGCCGCCCTTGGGCGTGACGACGAAACGGCTGGGGCGGCGCAGCAGGGCCTCGCCGAGGGACTTGAGGTAGATCGGCGCGGAGAGGGCCGACATCGCCATGCCGGCCAGGCCGCCCGAGCCCTCCGGTTCGTGCGGGGAGACGTTGTGGCGGCGGTTCCACAGGTACAGCCCGATCTGGAGGGCGGCGGCGTCGCTGTAGAGCATCAGCCACACCGAGGCGGAGACCTGGGTGCCGGAGGCGCCGAACCAGAGGAAGAGGACGCAGCTGAGGATGCCGAGCAGCCAGTTGACGGCCGTCATCGGGTAGTAGACGAGCATCAGCGTGTACGACAGCAGGCGGCCCGGCGGCATGCTGAAGGGTGCCTTCCAGTACTGCTTGAGCAGCGTCTCGTAGGTGCCGCGCGACCAGCGCATCTGCTGGGTGAAGAAGTCGGTCCAGGAGGCCGGGCCCTCGCCGACGGCGAGCACGTCCGGGGTGTAGACGGACCGCCAGTGGCGGTTGGTGGCGGGGTTGCGGTGCCGGTGGATCTCGAAGCCGGTCGCCATGTCCTCGGTGATGGAGTCGTAGAGCCCGCCGATCTGCTTGACGACGGAGATCCGTACGACGTTGTTCGTGCCGACGAACATGGGGGCGCGGTAGCGGTTGCCGGCGCGCTGGATCAGGGCGTGGAAGAGGAACTGCTGGGACTCGGCGGCCTTGGTAACGGCGTTGTGGTAGTTGCCGTACACCTGCGGGCCGACGACGAAGGCCACGTCCGGGTCCCTGAAGTAGCCCATCATCCGTTCCAGGAAGTCGGGCAGCGGGACGTGGTCGGTGTCGACGGACGCGAAGAAGTCGTACGCGTCGCCGTGCATCGCGATCCAGGCGTTGTAGTTCCCGTGCTTGGTGCGGGCCTTGTGGACGCCCTTGGAACGGTTCCACTCGGGGACGCCGTGCCGGGTGAAGTGCCGTACGCCGAGTTCCGCGCACAGGGCCTTGGCCTCGGCGTCGTCGCCTTCGTCGAGGAGCCAGACGTCGAGGGGGCCGGTGTGGTGGACGCGGGTGGCGCCCTCCAGGGTCGCGCGGACCATGGAGAGGGGTTCCTTGCCGGGGACGTACGTGGTGAGGAAGGCGACGCGGGTGCCGGGTTCGGGGACGACGGGGACGGGGTCGCGGGCGACCATCGTGGCGTGGGCGATGGAGGCGACGTTGACCAGCATGAAGAGTTCGATGAGGCCGATCGCCGTCAGCATGGTGACGTCGAGGCCGATGAGCCAGCGGTCGGCGCCCTCGCGTTCGACCCAGTGGGTGGGCCAGACGAGGTAGACCAGCAGGGCACCGGTGAGCAGCGGTGCCAGGCTCATCAGCAGGACGGCTCGTATTCGGCGGGGCTCGCGGGAGAGGAGCGAGGCGTACTGCACGCGGTACGCCTCACCGGACGGCTCCGTGAGCGGTCCGGCGAGTCGGCTGTGGGAGTCGTAGTCATAGCCCTCCGGCCGCACAGCGCCCTCCAGTGACTTGAGGCCTATCGAAGCGCAATACCCCGATACCCCTACACAAGTGGACCTTCAGGACACTGTCGATCTGGGGGCGTCCAGGCGGGTGGGGCCTGAGCCGCGGCACGAAAGAACCCTGGCCCGCACACCGGACCAGGGTTTCCCGCGGCACTCACGCTCGCGGCTACTGCGCGAGATGCCGCTCCACCGTCTCCACCTTGGAGGTCAGTCCGTCCGTCACGCCGGGACGGATGTCCGCCTTGAGGACGAGAGACACCCGGGGCGCCCGTCGCTCCACCGCGGCGACCGCTCGCCGGACGACGTCCATGACCTCGTCCCACTCTCCTTCCACGGAGGTGAACATCGCGTCCGTCCGATGGGGCAGCCCCGACTCGCGCACGACACGCACCGCGTCGGCGACGTACTCCCCCACGTCCTCGCCGACCCCCAGGGGCGTCACGGAAAAGGCGACGATCACGCCTTCACCGCCCCTTCCTGGCGCGCCCGGGACGCGATGACCGCGTCCTCGGCCTCACGCCGCAGCTTGCGCTCGGCGAAGAACCCGCCGGCCGGCAGGACCGACAGCACGAAGTACAGCGCGGCGGTCTTCACCGGCCACTTCGTCCGGTTCCACGCGTCGGCCCAGAAGATCACGTACAGGATGAACAGGACGCCGTGCACCATGCCCATCACCGGCACGGCATTGAAGTCCGTGGTCCGCTTCAGCACCGAGCAGACCAGCAGGAGGAGGAAGGAGATCGCCTCGGGGGCCGAGACCAGGCGGAGGCGGCGGATGGCGGTGGCGGTCTTGAGGTCCACGGGTCACCTTCGGTGGGAGAGACGCGGCGGTCTGAACGGTCTGTACGGTCTGACGGTTTGTGAACGCACGCACAAGCGTCCGGCCCATTGTGGCAAACCGCCGCGAGCCCCGGCCCCTAGGGGTGCGGTCAGGGTCGTTCTCCACCCACGGGCCCTGTCGTAAGCGCCCGACCTGCGGCTACCTTCACGTACGTGGCGATGTTCCGACTTCAGAGCAGCAAGGTGCTCGCCGTCGACATGACCGGAGACGCCGTGAAGGCGAAGAACGGCTCGATGGTCGCGTACGACGGCGAGATGGCCTTCAAGAAGCTCAGCGGCGGCGGCGAGGGCATCCGGGGCATGGTGACCCGGCGGCTGACCGGCGAGCAGATGACCTTGATGGAGGTGAAGGGGCGGGGGACCTGCTGGTTCGCCGACCGCGCCTCCGAGATCAACCTGGTGGGCCTCCAGGGCGACAAGCTCTACGTGGAGTCCAGCAACCTGCTCGCGACCGACGGCGGGCTGCGCACGGGGACGGAGTTCACCGGCCTGCGCGGCGCCTCACAGGGCAACGGGCTGTTCACGACGACCGTCGAGGGCCACGGCCAGGCGGCGATCATGTCGGACGGCCCGGCGGTGGTGCTGCGGGTGAGTCCGCAGTATCCGCTGACCGTCGACCCGGGGGCGTATGTGGCGCACCAGGGGAATCTGCGGCAGTCCTTCCAGTCGGGTGTGACGTTCCGCACGCTGCTCGGGGAGGGCGGCGGCGAGGCCTTCCAGATGCGGTTCGAGGGGGACGGGCTGGTGTACGTGCAGCCGAGCGAGCGGAACACGATCGCGGGAGACGTGTGACATGGCCTTCCGGGAGATCAACGCGAAGATGGTCGAGGCGACGATCGCGCCGGGCCAGCGGCTGTTCAGCCAGCGCGGCGCGATGCTCGCCTACAAGGGCGAGGTGTCCTTCACGCCCAACACGGCCGGCGGGCAGGGCGGACTCATGTCGATGATCGGCCGCCGGGTCGCCGACGAGGACACACCCCTGATGACGGTCGAGGGCAGCGGCACCGTCCTCTTCGGGCACGGCGGGCATCACGTCCAGGTGATCCAGCTCGCCGGCGACACGCTGTACGTCGAGGCGGACCGCCTCCTGGCCTTCGAGGGCACGCTCCAGCAGGGCACGATGTTCCTGGGTTCGCAGGGCGGCGTCATGGGCATGGTGCGCGGGCAGGTCAGTGGCCAGGGACTGTTCACGACCACACTCAAGGGGCACGGGGCCGTCGCGGTCATGGCCCACGGCGGAGTGATCGAGATCCCGGTCACACCCCAGCGGCCGGTGCACGTGGACCCGCAGGCCTACGTCGCCCACCACGGCGACGTCCGCAACAAGCTGTCCACGGCCCTGGGCTGGCGGGACATGGTGGGCCGCGGCTCGGGCGAGGCGTTCCAGCTGGAGCTCAGCGGCAGCGGTGCGGTGTACGTCCAGGCGTCGGAGGAGAAGCTGTGAGCACGTACGGAACCCCGGGCGCCGGCCCCGCGGTCTTCGACCCGGCGACACTGCCGCCCGACGACAACGTCAACGCCTACACCTTCTGCGTGGAGCTCAAGGGGAGCCAGTGGTTCCTCCAGAAGGGGAAGATGATCGCCTACTACGGCTCGATCGACTTCAACGGCGTCGGACACGGCCGGCTGGACCGTCTCGTCCGCACGTCCTTCCATTCGCCACTGCACGCGAGCGACTGGGTCGTGGCGGAGGGCTCGGGCAAGATGCTCCTCGCCGACCGGGCCTTCGACGTGAACCCGTACGACCTCGAGGACGGCAACCTGACCATTCGCTCGGGCAATCTCCTCGCTTTTCAGCCAACTCTGTCACTGAAGCAATCAATCGTGCCGGGTTTCCTCACCCTCATCGGAACCGGAAAGTTCGTGGCCGCGTCGAACGGCCCCGTGGTGTTCATGGAACCCCCCATCCGGGTCGACCCCCAGGCCCTGGTCGGATGGGCCGACTGCCCCTCCCCGTGCCACCACTACGACCACGGGTACATGACCGGCGTAATGGGCGGTCTACGTGCACTGACGGGCCTCGGCGGGGCCTCCGGGGAGGAGCACCAGTTCGAGTTCGTCGGCGCCGGCACGGTCCTGCTCCAGTCGTCCGAGACCCTCATGGCGGAGCACGCCACGGGGGCCGTTCCACACCAGGCCGGCGTGCCCGGCGGCGGGGCGCACAGCCCCCAGGCAGGCCAGTCCGGAGTACCGCGTCTTCCCGGACAGCTGGGGGACCTCCAGCGTCGCTTCGGGCTGTGAGCGGTAGTCTGCGGAGTGTGACATCGAACGTCTGCGCACCGATGTTCGGCGGGTGCGCTCCGTCACATGAAAACCCTCACTAGTTCGCCTTTCAACCTTTTAGGTAGACTTCATTCATGGAGACCGAGACGGCCACCCGCTGGCTGACCGATGCGGAGCAGTGCGCCTGGCGCACCCACCTGGAGGTCAACAGGCTGTTGACGTACCAGCTCGAAAAGGACCTGCAGCCGTTCGGCCTGACAATGAACGACTACGAGATCCTGGTGAATCTCTCCGAGTCGGAGGACCAGCGGATGCGGATGAGCGACCTCGCCTCCGCGACCCTGCAGTCCAAGAGCCGCCTCTCCCACCAGATCACGCGCATGGAGAACGCGAACCTGGTCCGGCGGGAGAACTGCGAGTCCGACCGCCGGGGGCTCTACGCGGTCCTCACCGACCACGGCATGGCGACGATGCAGAAGGTCGCGCCCCACCATGTGGCGTCCGTGCGCAGGCACTTCATCGACCTGCTGTCCCCCGAGGCCCTGACGGAACTCGACAAGGCCCTCAAGCCCATCGCGGAGCACCTGCGCACCCAGCGCGGACGCCCGTGACCGCGGGACGGCACATCCCCGGCTAGGCGAGCGGCAGGCGGAGTTCGAACAGGGCTCCGCCTTCGGGCCCCCGGCCGGCCGTGAGCGTGCCGCCGTGCCGGACGGCGACGTCGCGGGCGATGGCGAGTCCCAGCCCGGCGCCGCCGTCGTCACGGCTGCGGGCGGCGTCCAGCCGTACGAACCGCTCGAAGATCCGCTCCCGGTCGGCCTCGGGCACGCCGTCCCCGTCGTCCGCCACCCCGACCACGGCCAGGTCACCCTCCCGCCGCACCGTCACGGTGACGGCCGACCGGGCATGCCGCTGGGCGTTGTCGAGCAGATTGGCCAGCACCCGCCCCAACTGCCCGCGTGATCCGGCCACGTTCACCGGCTCCGCGTCCACCGTCACACCCGTCCGCCCCTCGGCCGCCTCCCGGGCCAGCCCGGCGAGGTCGACCTTCGCGCCACCCGGCCGCTCCCCCGCGTCGAGCCGGGCGAGGAGCAGCAGGTCGGCGGCGAGCCGCTGGAGCCGCACGGTGTCCTCCACGGCCCCGTCGAGGTCCAGCAGTTCGGGATGCGCGGCGGCCACCTCCAACTGGGTGCGCAGCGAGGCGATCGGGCTGCGCAGTTCGTGGGAGGCGTCGGCGACGAAGCGCCGCTGGCGCTCGACGGAGGTCTCCAGGGCCGCGAGCGTCTCGTTCGTCGTCAGGGCGAGCCGGGCGACCTCGTCGTGCGTCTGCGGCTCCGGAACACGCCGCGCGAGGTCCTGGGAGGCAGTGATCGCGGCCATCTCGCTGCGGATGCCCTCCACCGGCCGCAGCGCCCGCCGCGTGACCAGCCAGGTCACCCCCGCGACGACGCCGAGCAGCAGCGGGAACCCGATCAGCATCACCGTCGTCGCGCTCCGCACGGCCCCGTGCTCTGCGGCCAGCGCGGCACCGGCGTAGACCTTCAGCCGCCCCCGGTCATGCGTCTCGACCTCGACGGCGGCGAACCGGTAGTCCTCCGTCTCACCGTCGATCGTCGCGGACCCGTTCCGGAAGGTGCTCTCCCCGGCGATCTCCCCCGGTTCGAGGGACTCCTCGTGGTCGTCGGAGTCGTCGTCATCGTCCCCCTTGGCCGCCGCCGACGGCAGCGGCTTCACCCGGTCGGACTCGGTGCCGCTGATCTTCTGCAGATCCTCGCTGACCGCGACCACCCGCTTCTTCTCGGCGAGCACCTGGACCGGCCCGTCGTCGCCGTCCAGCCCGGACAGCTTGTCGTACGGCGTCCCGGCGGCGAGCTCGGCGGCGACCGCCCGGGCGGAGCGCTCCGCCCGGGTACCTGCCTCACCCATCAGGTTGGACTTCAGGGACAGCAGGACGGCGGCCCCGGCCGCGACGAGCGCCACCGCGACCACGAGCGTGGCTCCCAGCGTGGCCCGCGCCCGGACGGACCCGAACAGCCGCCTCATGGCGACGTCTCCAGCCGGTACCCGGCGCCGCGCACGGTCCGGATCAGCCCCGCCCGCAGCTTCCGCCGCAGGGTGCTGACGTACACCTCGACGATGTTGGGATCGCCGTCGTACGCGAAGTCCCACACGTGTTCGAGGATGTCGGACTTGGACACGACCTCCCCGGCCCGCAGCACGAGGTGCTCCAGCACGGAGAACTCCTTGGCGGTCAGGGCGACCTCGTCCTCCCCCAGGAACACCCGCCGGGCCGCGGTGTCCACCTTCAGGTCCCCGTGCACATGCACGGGCGAGGCCCCGGCACCCACGCCGCGCCGCCGCAGCAGCGCCTTGATCCGGGCGACGAGCACGACGTACGAGAAGGGCTTGGTCAGGTAGTCGTCCGCGCCGGTGTCGAGCCCCTCCGCCTCGTCGTACTCGCCGTCCTTGGCGGTGAGCATCAGGATCGGCACCTCGTGCCCGGCGGCGCGCAGGGCGGCGCAGACCCGGTAGCCGTTGAGGCCCGGCAGCATGATGTCGAGGATCACCAGGTCGTACGTGCCCTCCGAGGCCTGGTGCAGCCCCTCCCGTCCGTCGTGGACGACGTCCACGGCGTACCCCTCGGCCGTCAGGCCCCTGGCGAGCGACAGGGCCAGCCGCTTCTCGTCCTCCACGATCAACAGGCGCATGGGTAAAGAGTGGCAAAGCCAAGCTGAAGATCCCTTCAGGGGTCTTCAGGTTCCTCTCAGCGTCGGTCAGCCAGATTGGAACACGTCGAAAACGAAACGACTCGGGAGGAATCCGCATGAAGCGCAACATCGTGATCGCCGCTGTGACCGCCGCCGCTCTGATCGGAGGCGGTACGGCCACGGCACTCGCGACCACGGGAGACGACCAGGGCTCGGCGCGGCAGGCGGCGAACACCCGGCTGTCGGACGACGACGGCCGCGACGACCAGGACGGCGCGGACGCGCAGGACGACCGCGACGACGACGCGCGCGCCGCTTCCGCCGATGTGTCGGCGCCCGACGCCATCGCGTCCGCGCTGAAGCACACGTCCGGCACGGCCGTGTCCGCCGAGCTGGACGACGAGGACGACAGCGGCAAGGTGATCTGGAAGGTCGACGTCCTGTCCGGCGACAACAGCTGGCACAGCGTGAGCGTCGACCCGTCGAACGGCAAGGTGCTCGGCTCGCACACCGACGACGAGGACGACACGGCGCAGGTGCGGGCGGCGCTGAAGGGTGCGTCCGTGACCGCCGAGGAGGCCGCGAAGGCCGCCGGCGGCAAGGGCACGGTGACGTCCGTGGACCTGGACGAGGACGGCAAGAACAAGTCCTGGGAGGCCGAGACGCACAAGTCCGGCGGCGCCGAGCAGGACTGGAGGATCGACCTCACCACGGGCAAGATCACGGCGGACCAGGACCAGGACCAGGACGACGACCAGGACTGACCCGCTACTGCCCCCTTCCCACCGCCCCGGCGTCGCTGCTGACGCCGGGGCGTCGCGCAGCTCGGCGCGACGAGGTGCCGCTGCGCCCACCCGTGCCGCCCCAGCGGCACGACTGCCCGCAGCTAGGCGGACCCGCACCCGCCTACGGCGAGAAGGGGACGTGTCGGGGGGTGTCCGCCCGCAGCGGTTGGCGCGTCAACGCGAGTTAGTCGGTGTCCGACCCCATCGCGCCGTTCCGAGGACGGACACCCCCCGGCGCGGCCCCGACCCACCACCCGGCGTCAGGCGCTACGCGCACCCCCACCGAACCAGCCACAGGCCGCCGCAGGCACCCCGCCCACCGGCGATTCAGCCCTCCGTCAACCCGGCGACCAGCTCATCAGCCGCCCGGTACGGATCCAGCTCCCCGGACACGATCCGCTCCGCGAGCGCGCCCAGGCGCCGGTCCCCGTGCAGATCCCCGATCCGCTCCCGCAGCGCCGTCACCGCGATCGTCTCGACCTCCCGCGCCGCACGGGCCATGCGCCGCTCCGCGAGGACGTCCCGCTCCTCCATCCAGGCGCGATGCTTCTCCAGGGCCTCGACGACCTCGTCCATGCCCTCCCCGCGCGCGGCCACCGTCTTCACGATGGGCGGGCGCCAGTCCCCGGGACGCCGGGCCTCTCCCAGCCCCAGCATGTGGTTCAGCTCGCGAGCCGTCGCGTCCGCCCCGTCCCGGTCGGCCTTGTTCACGACGTACACGTCACCGATCTCCAGGATCCCGGCCTTGGCCGCCTGGATGCCGTCCCCCATCCCCGGGGCCAGCAGCACCACGGACGTGTCCGCCTGCGAGGCGATCTCCACCTCCGACTGCCCGACCCCCACCGTCTCGACGAGGATGACGTCACAGCCCGCCGCGTCCAGCACCCGGATCGCCTGGGGCGCGGCCCACGCGAGCCCGCCCAGATGCCCGCGCGTGGCCATCGAGCGGATGTACACGCCCGGGTCCGATGCGTGCTCCGACATCCGCACCCGGTCCCCGAGCAGCGCACCCCCGGAGAACGGGGACGACGGGTCGACGGCGAGCACGCCGACCCGCTTGCCCTGCTTGCGGTACGCGGTCACCAGCGCCGAGGTCGACGTGGACTTGCCGACCCCCGGCGACCCGGTCAGCCCGACCACGTACGCCTTGCCGGCCAACGGCGCCAGCGCCGCCATGACCTCCCGCAGCTGCGGGGACGCCCCCTCCACGAGGGAGATCAGCCGGGCCACGGCCCGCGGCCGGCCCTCCCTCGCCTGGGCCACCAGGGTGGAGACGTCCTGCATCACAGCTCCGTTCGGATAAGGGGCGTACCGGTACTCAGGCCTTGGGCACGCGCACGATCAGCGCGTCACCCTGACCACCGCCACCGCACAGCGCGGCCGCGCCCACGCCGCCACCACGCCGCTTCAGCTCCAGCGCGAGGTGCAGCACGAGCCTCGCACCGGACATCCCGATCGGGTGACCCAGGGCAATGGCACCACCGTTGACATTCACCTTTTCGGTGGACACCCCGAGGTCCTTCATCGACTGCACGGCCACCGCCGCGAACGCCTCGTTGATCTCGATGAGATCGAGGTCCTCGACGCCCAGCCCCTCCTTCTTCAGCGCGTGCTGGATCGCGTTGGACGGCTGGGACTGGAGCGAGTTGTCCGGCCCGGCCACGTTCCCGTGCGCGCCGATCTCCGCGATCCACTCCAGGCCGAGCTCCTGCGCCTTGGCCTTGCTCATCACCACGACGGCGGCGGCACCGTCGGAGATCTGCGAGGCGGAACCGGCCGTGATCGTGCCGTCCTTGGCGAAGGCGGGACGGAGCTTGCCGAGGGACTCGGCGGTGGTGTCCCCGCGAATGCCCTCGTCCTTGCTGCACAGCACCGGGTCACCCTTGCGCTGCGGGATCTCGACCGGGGTGATCTCGGCCTCGAAGAGGCCGTTCTTCTGCGCGGCGGCGGCACGCTGATGGCTCAGCGCCGCGAACTCGTCCTGCTCGGGTCGCGCGATGCCGAGACGCGTGTTGTGCTTCTCCGTCGACTCGCCCATGGCGATGTTCTCGAAGGCGTCGGTCAGACCGTCGTACGCCATGGCGTCGAGCATCTCGATCGCGCCGTACTTGAAGCCCTCACGGGACTTGGGCAGCAGATGCGGGGCGTTGGTCATGGACTCCTGGCCGCCCGCGACGATCACGTCGAACTCACCCGCACGGATCAGCTGGTCGGCGAGAGCGATGGCGTCGAGGCCCGACAGACACACCTTGTTGATGGTCAGCGCCGGCACGTTCATCGGGATGCCGGCCTTGACCGCGGCCTGGCGCGCCGGGATCTGCCCCGCCCCGGCCTGGAGCACCTGACCCATGATCACGTACTGCACCTGGTCGCCACCGATCCCCGCACGGTCGAGGGCGGCCTTGATCGCGAAGCCGCCGAGGTCGGCTCCGGAGAAGGACTTCAGTGAACCGAGCAACCGCCCCATGGGCGTACGCGCCCCCGAGACGATCACCGAGCTGGTCGTAGCAGAAGACATGAGCTGCGATCCCCTTACCGGCTGCACAGCCGAGGAGTGAACGAGGGTTTACTTCGAATGTACTGACCAGTACTCCACCGCGTCATCGGGCTGTCGGTGTGATCGCGCGCACGTTGCGTAACCACCTCCGGAGCGCTGCACTGAATCCATGCTGACGCGAATCGACCACATCGGGATCGCCTGTTTCGACCTCGACAAGACCGTCGAGTTCTACCGTGCCACCTACGGCTTCGAGGTGTTCCACTCCGAGGTCAACGAGGAGCAGGGCGTGCGCGAGGCCATGCTCAAGATCAACGATACGTCCGACGGCGGCGCCTCGTACCTGCAGCTCCTGGAGCCGACCCGCGAGGACTCCACCGTCGCGAAGTGGCTGGCGAAGAACGGGGAGGGCGTCCACCACATCGCTTTCGGTACGGCGGACGTGGACGCCGAGGCCGCGGACATCAAGGACAAGGGCGTACGCGTGCTGTACGAAGAGCCGCGACGCGGTTCCATGGGGTCACGGATCACCTTCCTGCACCCGAAGGACTGTCATGGCGTACTGACAGAACTGGTCACTTCGGCGGCCGTTGAGTCACCTGAGCACTGACCCTCGTACATAGGGGCCGGTAGGGTTGGGGGCGGTCGCCGCTCAGCCAGGGTGACCGCGGTCCCGCCGTGCGACGGCAGGACCACCGGGGTCCGGGTTTCGGGGGACGAGCGTCGGGGCAGCAGCCTCTGCTCCGCCGATGATCTGACACCATTCCCCGGGGGCCCCGTCCGGCGGATGGACGGAGCTCGTTTGGAGAGAGTTGCGACCAGGGGACGGATGGGACCGCGCAGTGCGGGGCTACGAGAGCCAGGAGCGAGAGCCGGCGGCTGACGTCGACCACCTCTCTCGGTTCGAAGCCGAGATGAAGCGGCTGAAGACCGAGCGGGAAAAGGCGATCCAGCACGCCGAGGACCTCGGCTACCAGGTCGAGGTGCTGCGCGCCAAGCTGCACGAGGCGCGGCGCACCATCATGTCCCGGCCCTCCTTCGACGGCGGCGACATCGGCTGGCAGGCCGAGCAGTTGCTGCGCAACGCGCAGATGCAGGCCGACCAGATCCGGGCGGACGCCGACCGTGAGCTGAGCGAGGCCCGGGCCCAGACCCAGCGGATCCTCCAGGAGCACGCCGAGCAGGCGGCCCGGCTCCAGGCGGAGCTGCACCAGGAGGCCGTGACCCGGCGCCAGCAGCTCGACCAGGAGCTGGCCGAGCGCCGCCAGACGGTCGAGTCGCACGTCAACGAGAACGTGGCGTGGGCCGAGCAGCTGCGGGCCCGCACCGAGCAGCAGGCCCGCCGGCTGCTGGAGGAGTCCCGCGCCGAGGCCGAGCAGGCCCTGGCGACCGCCCGCGCGGAGGCCGAGCGGCTGACGACCGAGGCCCGGCAGCGGCTGACGGGCGCGGCCGAGGAGGCCCGCGCGGAGGCCGAGCAGATCCTGCGGCGTGCCCGCACGGACGCCGAGCGGCTGCTCAACGCCGCCTCCACCCAGGCCCAGGAGGCCACCGACCACGCCGAGCAGCTGCGGACGTCCACGGCCTCGGAGTCGGAGTCCGCGCGCCGCCAGGCCCAGGAGCTGAGCAAGGCCGCCGAGCAGCGGATGACGGAGGCCGAGGAGGCGCTGCGCAAGGCGCAGACCGAGTCGGAGAAGCTGGTCGCGGAGGCCAAGGAGGCCGCCGCCAAGGCCCTGGCGAGCGCGGAGTCCGCGAACGAGACGCGTACGCGCACCGCCAAGGAGCAGGTCGCCCGGCTGGTCGAGGAGGCCACGAAGGAGGCCGAGAACACCAAGTCCGAGGCCGAGCAGCTCGTCGCTGACGCCCGCGCCGAGGCGGAGAAGATCGTCGCGGAGGCCTCCGAGAAGGCCCGCACGCTCACGGCCGAGGAGACGGCGACCCAGCTGTCCAAGGCGGCCAAGACCGCCGAGGAGGTCCTCAACAAGGCGTCGGAGGACGCCAAGAAGACCACCAAGGCCGCGGCCGAGGAGGCCGAGCGGATCCGCAGCGAGGCCGAGGCCGAGGCGGACCGGCTGCGCGCCGAGGCGCATGACATCGCCGAGGAGCTCAAGGGCGCGGCGAAGGACGACACCAAGGAGTACCGCGCCAAGACGGTCGAGCTCCAGGAGGAGGCCCGCCGGCTGCGCGGCGAGGCCGAGCAGCTGCGCTCGGACGCGGTCGAAGAGGGCGAGAAGATCCGCGCCGAGGCCCGCAAGGAGGCCGTGGCGCAGATCGAGGAGGCGGCGCGGTCCGCCGAGGAGCTGCTCGCCAAGGCGAAGGCGGACGCGGACGAGCTGCGGACGACGGCCCAGACGGACAGCGAGAGGGTCCGCACCGAGGCCATCGAGCGGGCGACGACGCTGCGCCGGCAGGCCGAGGAGACCCTTCAGCGCACCCGGCAGGAGGCCGAGCGGCACCGCGAGGAGGTCGTCGAGCAGGCCGAGGCCCTCAAGGCGGAGGCCGAGCGTGCGGTGCGGGAGCTGCACGAGGAGACCGAGCGGGCCATAGAGGACCGTCGCGCGGAGGCCGCCCAGGAGCTGACGCGGCTCCAGACGGAGGCGGAGGAGCGGCTGGCGGCGGCCGAGCAGGCGCTGTCCGACGCCCGTGAGGAGGCCGCGCGGATCCGCCGCGAGGCCGCCGAGGAGAACGAGCGGCTGCGTGCCGAGGCAGCCGAGCGGATCCGTACGCTCCAGCAGCAGGCCGAGGCGGAGGCCGAGCGGCTGCGCGACGAGGCCGCGTCCGACGCGTCGGCCGCGCGTGCCGAGGGCGAGGCCGTCGCCGTCCGCCTGCGGTCGGAGGCCGCGAGCGAGGCCGAGCGGCTGAAGTCGGAGGCGCAGGAGAGCGCCGACCGGGTCCGCGCGGAGGCGCAGGCCGCCGCCGAGCGGCTGGCCACGGAGGCGTCCGAGACGCTGGCCGCCGCCCAGGACGAGGCCAACCGGCGGCGCCGGGAGGCCGAGGAGCTCCTCGGCAGCGCCCGGCAGGAGGCCGACCAGGAGCGCGAGCGGGCCCGCGAGCAGAGCGAGGAGCTGCTGGCTTCCGCGCGCAGGCGCGTGGAGGAGGCGCAGACCGAGGCCGTCCGGCTGGTCGAGGAGGCCGACCGGCGTGCCACGGAGATGGTGTCGGCGGCCGAGCAGCACGCGCAGCAGGTCCGGGACTCCGTCGTGGGGCTGCACGAGCAGGCGCAGGAGGAGATCACCGGGCTGCGCAGCGCCGCCGAGCACGCGGCGGACCGTACGCGGCGGGAGGCGCAGGAGGAGGCGGACCGGGTCCGCTCCGACGCCTACGCCGAGCGGGAGCGCGCGAGCGAGGACGCCGGCCGGCTGCGGCGCGAGGCGCACGAGGAATCCGAGGCCGCCAAGGCGCTCGCCGAGCGGACGATGTCCGAGGCGATCGCGGAGGCGGAGCGGATCCGCGCGGACGTCGCCGAGCACGCCCAGCGGGTGCGTACGGAGGCGTCGGACGCCATCGCGGAGGCCGAGCAGAGCGCCTCGCGCACCCGGGCGGACGCCCGCGAGGACGCCAACCGCATCCGCTCGGACGCGGCGACGCAGGCGGACACCCTCATCACCGAGGCGCGCAACGAGGCGGAGCGGCTCACGACCGAGACGGTCCAGGAGACCGACCGGCTGCGGATGGAGACGGTCACGGAGGCCGAGCGCGTCCGTACGGAGGCCGTCTCCGAGGCGGAGCGCCTGCGTTCCGAGGCGGTCGCGGAGGCCGAGCGGGTGCGGGCCGAGTCGGTCGCCAAGGCCGACCAGCTGGTCGGGGAGGCCACGGACGAGGCGGAGCGGCTGCGGGCGGAGGCCGCGGAGACGGTCGGCTCGGCGCAGCAGCACGCCGAGCGGGTCCGCGGCGAGGCCGAGCGCGTCAAGGCGGACGCCGAGGCGGAGGCGGAGCGGCTCGTCAACTCCGCGCGCGAGGAGGCCGACCGGACGCTGGACGAAGCCCGCAAGGACGCCAACAAGCGGCGTTCCGAGGCGGCCGAGCAGGTCGACAAGCTCATCTCGGAGACCACGGCGGAGGCCGACAAGCTGCTCACCGAGGCGCAGCAGCAGGCGCACAAGACCACCGCGGAGGCCGAGTCGCAGGCCGACACGATGGTGGGCGCGGCCCGAAAGGAGGCCGACCGGCTCGTTTCCGAGGCGACGGTCGAGGGCAACTCGCTGGTGGAGAAGGCCCGTACGGACGCGGACGAGCTGCTGGTCGGCGCCCGCCGGGACGCCACGCAGATCCGGGAGCGCGCCGAGGAGCTGCGCGACCGCATCACGGCGGAGATCGAGGAGCTGCACGAGCGGGCCCGCCGGGAGTCGGCGGAGGCGATGAAGTCGGCGGGCGACCGCTGCGACGCGCTCGTCAAGGCCGCGGAGGAGCAGCTCGCGAAGGCTCAGGCGCAGGCCAAGGAGATCGTGTCGGAGGCCAACTCCGAGGCGGGCAAGGTCCGTATCGCCGCGGTGAAGAAGGCGGAGGGGCTGCTCAAGGAGGCCGAGCAGAAGAAGTCCACGCTGGTCCGGGAGGCCGAGGAGCTCAAGGCCGAGGCGATCCGCGAGGCCAAGCGCACGGTCGAGGAGGGCAAGCGCGAGCTGGAGGTCCTGGTCCGCCGCCGCGAGGACATCAACGCCGAGATCTCCCGTGTCCAGGACGTCCTGGAGGCGTTGGAATCCTTCGAGGCCCCGTCCCCGGCCAAGGACAACGGAGTCAAGGCAGGCGCAACAGTCGGCGCACCCCGTTCGGGTGGCAAGTCCTCGGAAAGCTAGCGAACCGGGGCGAAACCGGTGTGTGCTGGAGCCTTTGGCCACGTCTTTGGCAAGCGGTCCCGGGGTCAGCCACTCAAAAGGGGTCTCATTTTGCAGATCAAACGCGCATCCGCTCGATGACACACCGTTTCGGCCCCTAGGATTCCACCTATCACCTCACCGGTCTCATTCGACAGGAACCCCATGAGCGACACTTCCCCCTACGGCTTCGAGCTTGTGCGGCGTGGATACGACCGCGCTCAGGTGGACGAACGTATCTCCAAGCTCGTCTCCGACCGTGACAGCGCTCTCGCCCGCATCACCGCTCTGGAAAAGCGCATCGAGGAGCTCCACCTCGAGACGCAGAACGCCCAGGCCCAGATCAGCGACGCCGAGCCGTCGTACGCGGGTCTCGGCGCGCGTGTCGAGAAGATCCTCCGCCTCGCCGAGGAAGAGGCGAAGGACCTGCGCGAGGAGGCCCGCCGCGCGGCCGAGCAGCACCGCGAACTCGCCGAGTCGGCGGCCCAGCAGGTGCGCAACGACGCCGAGTCCTACTCGGCGGAGCGCAAGGCGAAGGCCGAGGACGAGGGCCTGCGGATCGTCGAGAAGGCCAAGAGTGACGCCGCCCAGCTGCGCAGCGAGGCGCAGAAGGACGCGCAGTCCAAGCGTGAGGAGGCGGACGCCCTCTTCGAGGAGACCCGCGCCAAGGCCGCGCAGGCCGCCGCCGACTTCGAGACGAACCTCGCCAAGCGCCGCGAGCAGTCCGAGCGCGACCTGGCGTCCCGTCAGGCGAAGGCCGAGAAGCGCCTGGCCGAGATCGAGCACCGCGCCGAGCAGCTCCGCCTGGAGGCGGAGAAGCTGCGCACGGACGCCGAGCGCCGCGCCCGCCAGACGGTGGAGACGGCCCAGCGCCAGGCCGAGGACATCGTGGCCGACGCCAACGCCAAGGCCGACCGCATCCGTTCGGAATCCGAGCGCGAGCTCGCGGCCCTCACCAACCGCCGCGACAGCATCAACGCCCAGCTGACGAACGTCCGCGAGATGCTCGCCACGCTCACGGGCGCCGCGGTGGCCGCCGCCGGTACCCCGGCCGAGGACGAGCCGATCTCCCGCGGGGTTCCGGCCCAGCAGTCCCGGTAACGACCCGGCATACGGAGTCTGAATCTCCGCAAAGCCCTCTGCCGCTCGGGTGGCAGAGGGCTTTGTCCCGTTCTAGCGTGGCGGGCATGATTGAGCTCGAGGGGCTGACCAAGCGGTACGGCGAGAAGGTGGCGGTCAACAACCTGTCCTTCACGGTCAGACCAGGCATCGTCACCGGCTTCCTCGGGCCGAACGGCGCCGGCAAGTCCACGACCATGCGGATGATCCTGGGTCTCGACCACCCGACCGCCGGCGACGTCCGGATCGACGGCAAGCACTACCAGCAGCTGAAGGACCCGCTGACGTACATCGGCGCCCTGCTGGAGGCCAAGGCCTGGCACGGCGGGCGCAGCGCCTACAACCACCTGCTGTGCCTCGCGCAGAGCAACGGCATTCCGCGCGGCCGGGTCCATGAGGTGCTGGAGACGGTCGGGCTGACGGCGGTCGCGAAGAAGAAGACCAAGGGCTTCTCGATGGGCATGGGGCAGCGGCTCGGCATCGCGGCCGCGCTGCTCGGCGATCCGCGGATCCTGATGTTCGACGAACCGGTCAACGGCCTCGACCCCGAGGGCATCCACTGGATCCGCACGCTGATGAAGTCCCTGGCGGCGCAGGGCCGGACGGTGTTCGTCTCCTCCCATCTGATGAGCGAGATGGCGCTGACCGCCGACCACCTCGTCGTCATCGGGCAGGGGCGGCTGCTCGCGGACACCTCCATGGCCGACTTCATCGCGCGCAACTCACGGTCGTACGTCCGGGTCCGCAGCCCGCAGCGGGAACGGCTGCTCGACGTGCTGCACCAGGCCGGGGTCGTGGCCGTCGAGAGCGGTGACGGGGTGCTGGAGGTGGACGGCGGCAAGGCCGAGCACGTCGGCGAGCTGGCGGCGCAGCACGGGATCACGCTGCACGAGCTGAGCCCGCAACAGGCGTCGCTGGAGGAGGCCTTCATGCAGCTGACCGCGGAGTCGGTGGAGTATCACGCACACAGCGAGACGAGCCCCCGGCCCCCAGGGCAGCAGTGGGGCGACGGCTGGAAGAGGGGCTGAGCATGGCGACGACTCAGGTCGTACGGTCGGAGTGGACGAAGATCCGGTCGGTGGCGTCCACGGTGTGGACCCTGTCGCTGGTGGTGGTCGTGACGGTCGCCCTCGGCATGCTGATCTCGGCCCTGTCCAAGAACGAGTTCGACTCCATGGGCGCGCAGCAGCGGGCGGAGTTCGATCCGACGTTCATCAGTTTCGCGGGGATGAGCCTCGGGCAGCTCGCGATGATCGTGTTCGGTGTGCTGGTGGTGTCGAACGAGTACAGCACCGGCATGATCCGCACCTCGCTGGCCGCGGTGCCGCAGCGCGGCTCCTTCCTGTTCAGCAAGATCGCGGTGGCCGGCGGTCTCGCTCTCCTGGTCGGTCTCGTCACCAGCTTCGCCGCCTTCTTCCTGGGGCAGGCGATGCTGGGTGAGCACCGGGCGGAGATCGGCGACCCGGGGGTGCTGCGGGCGGTGTTCGGCGGCGGCCTCTACATGGCCCTCATCGCGATGTTCTCGATGGGCGTCGCCGCGATGCTGCGCTCGCCGATGCTGTCGCTGGGCATCCTGATGCCGTTCTTCTTCCTGATCTCCAACATCCTGGGCAATGTCGACGCGACGAAGAAGGTCGGCCGGTTCCTGCCCGACCAGGCCGGCAGCCGGATCATGCAGGTGGTCACGCCCGTCGGCGACGACGTCCCGTACGGGCCGTGGGGCGGCCTCGGGATCATGGGGTTGTGGGTGCTCGCGGCGCTGGTCGGCGGGTACGTGCTGCTGAAGAAGCGCGACGCCTAGGCAGGCGCGCCCCGGGGGCTGCCGGGGCGCGTCACGCTCTCCCCTTTACTTTCATTTGGGCGGAACCGTCAGCGCCTCGATATCCTCCTAACCCTTACGGGGGCGTGTGCCCCGCTGTCCTGAACCTTGCGATGGGTGCGGAGCATGATCGAAGCAGTCGGCCTGACGAAGCGCTACGGCGACAAGACCGCTGTGTACAACCTTTCCTTCCAGGTACGGCCGGGGGCCGTCACCGGCTTCCTCGGACCGAACGGCTCAGGCAAGTCGACGACGATGCGGATGATCCTCGGCCTGGACAACCCGACGGCCGGGCACGTGACGATCGGCGGCTACCCGTATCGCAAGCTGCCCAACGCCCCCCGTCAGGTCGGTGCCCTGCTGGACGCCAAGGCCGTGCACGGCGGCCGGGCCGCCCGCAACCACCTGCTGTGCCTGGCCCAGCTGTCGGGCATCCCGGCCAGGCGGGTGGACGAGGTGCTCGGGGTCGTCGGCCTCCAGGACGTGGCCAAGAAGCGGTCCAAGGGCTTCTCCCTCGGCATGGGACAGCGGCTGGGCATCGCCGCCGCGCTGCTCGGCGACCCGCAGGTGCTGCTGTTCGACGAGCCGGTCAACGGCCTCGACCCCGAGGGCATCCTCTGGGTGCGCAACCTGATGAAGGCGCTCGCGGCGGAGGGCCGTACGGTCTTCGTCTCCTCGCACCTGATGAGCGAGATGGCGCTGACCGCCGACCATCTCATCGTCATCGGCCGCGGGCAGCTCCTGGCCGACATGAGCGTGACGGCGTTCATCTCCGCGAACTCCGCGGACTTCGCACGGGTCCGCACGCCGGACACCGAGCCGCAGCAGCGCGAGAAGCTGTCGGCCGCGCTCACCGAGTCGGGCGGGCACGTGCTGCCCGAGCAGGACGGCGCGCTGCGCGTGATGGGGCTGCCGCTCCCCCGCATCAGCGACATCGCGCACGACCACGACGTCCGGCTGTGGGAACTGTCGCCGCACCAGGCCTCGCTGGAGGAGGCGTACATGCGGATGACGCAGGGCGCCGTCGACTACCGCTCGACCATCGACCAGAAGGAAGGGCTCCAGCAGCAGCTGCCGCCCGGGGCACAGCCCCCGATGCCGGTGCCCGGACAGGGCCAGCCCGACTGGTACGCCCCGCCGCCGCCCCAGCCGGGCGCACACCCCTTCGCGACGCCGCCGCAGGGCGCCCCGTACGGCGCACCGGGGGCCCCGGGCGCCCCCGGCCCGGGAACCCCGAACCCGTACGCCCAGCCGGCGGGCCGGACACCGCAGCCGCCGACGCAGCCTGCACCGCAGGCGTCGCAGCCCTCCGGCCAGGCGCCGCCCCAGGCCCCGGCCATGCCCGCCGCGCAGGCACCGCAGGGCAGCCCCGAGGCCCCGGCAGGGCCCGCGGCCCAGGCGGGCGCGCCCACGCCGTCGACCTCCGCCCCGGCCCCGGACCTGACCAAGCCGGAGGACCCTCGATGAGCAGCCCCGCAGCACCCTGGGCCCCCGCCGGGCCCGCGGCCGGGGCAGGCGCGCCCGCGCAGTCGGCCACCCGGCCGGCCCCGCGGCCGCACGCCGCTCACGCCACGCCGGTCTCCGCCCCCGACCTCCGGCCCGCCCGAGCCGGAGGCCCTTCGGCGAGCAGCCCCGCAGCACCCTGGACCCCCGCGGCCCCGGCTGACGCGTACACACCGCCGGCCGACAGCCCGGTACCCGCCACGTACACCGCGCCGGTCTCCGCCCCGGCCTCCGACCTGACCAAGCCCGAGGACCCCCGATGAGCAGCCCTCAGCCTCAGATGCCGCCGGCCGCGCCCACCTGGGAGGCGGCGCCCGGTTCTTCGTACTCCGGTTACACCTCGCCGATCCCGGTCGTGCGGACGCACCTCGGGCATGCCATCGCCTCCGAGTGGACGAAGATCAGGTCGGTGCGCTCCACTATGTGGACGCTCGGCGTGTTCGTCCTGCTCGTCATCGGCATCGGCACGCTGACCGGCATCGTGGTGGCCAACTCCGACCCGGCCCTGTCCGGCGAGAGCCCGCTCGGCCTGGGCTTCTTCGGGCTGCTGCTCGGCAGCATGTGCATCATCACGCTGGGCGTGCTGACCACGGCCTCGGAGTACGGCACGGGCATGGTCCGCACCACGATGGTCGCGTGCCCGAGCCGGGGCCGGGTGCTCGCGGCGAAGGGCATCGTGTTCTTCCTGGTCGCGTTCGTGGTGACGCTGGTGTCCGCGTCGCTCGTCGCCTTCCTGCACGTGGCCATGCTGGAGGGCGACGGCGTCAAGTCCCCCTCCGGCGGGGAGTGGCTGAAGGCCACGGTCGGCATGTCGGCCTACATCGCGCTGCTGGGCCTGCTCTCGCTCGCCGTCGGCTCGATCATCCGGCACTCGGCGGGCGCCATCACCATCATGATCGGCGCCGTGCTCGCCCCTCTGGTGATCGCGCTGTTCATGTTCTCGGAGTCGCTGTCGGCCGTCCGCGACGCCCTGCTCGAGTACTCGATCCCGAACCAGCTCAGCGTCTTCTACTCCGCATCCCTCAGCCCGTCCGGCCCGTCCGGCTGGGACCCGCTGTGGATCATCCTCGGCGTGACGGCCGTCGCGTTCGCCGCCGCCTTCGCGCTGCTGGAGAAGCGGGACGTCTGAGTCGTAGGAAGAGGGCTAGAACCTCGGCGCGTTACGGGACCGCTGCACCCCGGGGGTGCGGCGGTCCCGCGCGTTCCAGCAGGCCTTGTGCCAGTGCCGGCGGTCGTCGACGCCCGTGTGCTCGGACCAGGCCACCACGTGCGGCACCCCGTCCGGGATCAACTGCTCGCAGCCGGGGCAGCGGTAGGACTTGCCCTGTGCGCTCGCGCCGGCCACGTGCCGCACGCTCCAGTTCTCGCCCTGCCAGTTCTCCGAGGACTGCCAGCCGCCGTAACGGCCGGGGCGGTCGTCCTCGGCGCTCCGGCCGGACGAAGCGGCGCCCTTGGGTCGGTTGCGACGCGGGGACACGGGACACCTCTCGGGGCTATACAGGACACGTGGCGGGCCCAGCCTACGCGGCGCGGAGGGGGGTACACGTACGCCATCAATCCTCGCAAGTCCCTCGCCGGGCAGGGCGGGCCCCGCCGGGATCTCTCCCCGGGCTCCCGCGGAACGGCCCATTCTGCAGACAATCCGCAAATTAGCCCGACCGGCCGTGTCCTCGGCACGTGTCAGACGGTTATGCCCTGTGGGGGAGCTCCGTGTCGGAGCCAAGGAAGCAGGAAAGCAATGCGCGTTGGAAGTTTCGTGTTGGCGGCCCAGTTCCCCGGTCAGGGCGAGGGAGAGGCGCTGCACCGCGCGGTCCGCTCGGCCGAGGTGGCCGAGGAGGCCGGGCTCGACACGGTCTGGCTGGCCGAGCACCACTTCGTGCCGTACGGCACGTGCCCGTCGGCCATCACCCTGGCCGCCTTACTGCTCGGCCGCACCCGCCGCATCCGGGTCGGTACGGCGGTCAGCGTGCTGCCCACCACCCACCCCGTGGCCCTCGGCGAACAGGCCGCGCTGCTGCACCACACGAGCGACGGCCGTTTCACGCTCGGCGTCGGGCGTGGCGGCCCGTGGGTCGACCTGGAGGTGTTCGGCGCGGGCCTGGAGGCGTACGAGAAGGGGTTCCCGGAGTCCCTGGACGTCCTGGTGCGCTGGCTGCGCGACGCGTCCGTGGCGGCCGACGGGGAACGTTTCCGCTTCCGCGAAGTCCCGGTGGTCCCCCGGCCGTCGGAGGCCCTGGCCGAGGCCGAGGGCCCCGAGCTGGTCGTCGCGTGCACGTCCCCGGCGAGCGTGCGGCTGGCGGCCGAGCGCGGACTGTCGATGCTCCTCGGGATGCACGTGGGGGACGAGGAGAAGGCGGAGATGGTCGCCCTGTGGCGGCAGCACGCGCGGGCGTGCGGGCGGCCGGCGGAGGAGATCCACCGCGCGTCCCATGTGTCGGCGGGCGTCTGCCAGATCGCGGACCGGCGGGTCGACGCGGCGGAGACGCTGCTGAAGGCGATGCCGGGCTGGCTGAAGCAGGGCCTGGAGGCGCATGTCACGGTCGACGGGCGCACGCGCCGGATGCGCGACCCGCTGGCGTACACCGAACTGCTCTGCGGGCTGCACCCGGTGGGCACCCCGCGGCTGTGCGCCGACCGGCTGGCGGCGACCAGCGAGCGGACCGGCATCTCCCGTTTCGCCCTGCTCGTCGAGGGCTCCGGGGACCTGGCGGCGACGGAGGAGAACGTACGGCGGCTGGGGGCCGAGGTGCTCCCCCAACTCGCCTGACCACGCGGTGGGTTCCTGGGGCTTGCCGCTCCGGTACAGAACTGCACCTCCCGCGTACGGAGCGGCAAGCAAGCGGCGCCGCGTCAGCAGTCCCGGAACTCGGGTGACTGGTTGAGCACCTGGCTGCGGACCGACGTGAAGCGGCCCAGTTTCTCGTCGACCGAGGAGTCAAGCGGGAACACGGCCACCCGGTGGCAGTTCTGGAAGGCCAGTCGCACACCGAAGTGCCGCTGCAGCGCGCCGCGTATCGCGTCACTCGCAAGCGCACGCAGCAACTGACCGCGTGCCTGCTCGTCCGGCGGAGGCGTCTGGTTGTCGGCGAACGCACCGCCGTCCACCTTCAGCTGTGCCACCAGGGAGCTGATCATCTCCCACGCATAGGGCAGGGAGGTCCGGACGCAGTCGACGAATTCCGCTTCGTCGACCTCGCCTCGCTCGGCCTGTTCGAGTAGGGCCGGTGAGACGTCGAGCGACATGAGTTCTCCTCTCGCACCCCCGCCCGGCGGGCAGGGGTTGCCGGACAGATAAGGGAGTTCGCGATACCGGACACGCTGCGTACACACATCGCGACCTCCCGTTCATACCGTAAGCAACCGACGGTGACCGCACCAGGAGAATGCGCAGATGAGGCACTCCAGATGACCACACCCTGCACACAATCGGCCAATACCGAACACGTGTTTTCCAGGGCGAATCGCGTCGACACCCGCCCGTCGAGTAGCGTTGCCGACCATGCGTCTCGTCATTGCCCGCTGCTCCGTGGACTACGCCGGGCGGCTCACCGCCCACCTTCCCTCGGCCCCGCGCCTGATCCTGGTGAAGGCGGACGGCAGCGTCTCGATCCACGCCGACGACCGGGCCTACAAGCCCCTGAACTGGATGTCGCCGCCCTGCACGCTGAAGGAGGGCACCGGCGAGGACGAGGGCGTCTGGACCGTCGTCAACAAGGCGGGTGAGAAGCTCATCATCACGATGGAGGAAGTCCTCCACGACTCCTCGCACGAACTGGGCGTCGATCCCGGTCTGATCAAGGACGGCGTGGAAGCGCACCTCCAGGAGCTGCTCGCCGACCGCATCGAGACACTCGGCGAGGGCTACACCCTGATCCGCCGCGAGTACCCGACGGCCATCGGGCCGGTCGACATCCTGTGCCGGGACGCCGACGGCAAGACCGTCGCGGTGGAGATCAAGCGGCGCGGTGAGATCGACGGCGTGGAGCAGCTGACGCGCTACCTGGAGCTGCTGAACCGCGATCCCCATCTCGCCCCGGTCCGCGGCATCTTCGCCGCCCAGGAGATCAAGCCCCAGGCCCGCGTCCTCGCGACCGACCGCGGCATCGGCTGCCAGGTCCTCGACTACGACGCGCTGCGGGGCATCGAGGACGACAAACTGCGGCTGTTCTGACACACCGCACGTACACGACGAACAGGGCCGGGTCCGCAGAACGGACCCGGCCCTGCTGTTCGGCCGTCAGATCACCGGGTCCGGGCTGCTCTCCGGCGCGCTCGCGGTGGTGCTCGCGGGGGCGCTCGACGCCGGGCCGCTGGCCGAGTCCGAGGTGGACGGCTGTGAGGTCGGCGGCTGGGACGTCGGCGGCTGTGAGGTCGGCGGCTGAGACGTGGGCGGCTTCGACGTCGTGGGCGGCTTGGACGTCGTCGGCGGTTTCGACGTCGTGGGGGGCTTGGAGGTCGTCGGCGGCTTGGACGTGGCCGGCGGCTGCGAGGTCGTCGGCGGCTTCGACGTCGGCCCGGAGCCGCTGGGGCTCGGGGAAGCACTGAGGCTGCCCGTCGGCGTCGGATCGTCCGAGGTGCCCGGCGTACCGTCCGGACCCGGATCGGTCGGGCGGCTCGTCGCCGCGCCCGTGTCGCCGTTGCTGTCGTTCGCCGGCCGGTCGGCGCCCAGGCTGCCGTCGTCGACGCCCTGGCTGGCCGAGGGGTTGACGCCGACCTGGTCGGACGGCGGGTTCGCCTCCTTGTCGGACGTGGCGCCGAGGGTCACCACCGTGCCGAGCACGGCGACGAGCAGGGCACCTGCCCCGGCGGCCACGAGGTTGCGCCGGGCCAGGCCCTTGAGCCCGCCCCGGGCCTTGCGCGAGGGTGCGGGCGAGCTCTGACTGGTGACCAGGGTCGGCGAGGGCGGCTGCTGGAGGGTCGGGAAGGCCGCCGGCACACCGCCGGCCGGGGACGGCGACTCCTCGTACCGGGCGTCGGGCACCTCCTCCCCCGCGGTCGGCCCGAGTCCGATCGGCGTGCCCGAGCGGTCGGCGACCAGGGCGAGGGCCCGACGGCCGGCGACGGTGCCGCGCTTGTCGGAGAGGGAGCCGCGCAGGCCGATCGAGGTCTCCAGTTCGGCCCGGGCCCGGTCGAGCTGTCCGCCGCACAGGGCGAGGATGCCGAGCTCGTGGTGGAAGTAGGCCTGTTCGGCGACGTCGTCGGCGAGCCGGGCGGCCTCGGAGCCGAGGTGCAGGGCGCGTTCCCAGGCACCCCAGTGCAGTCCGGCGGCGAACGCGGGCGCGGCGGTGCGGGCCAGGTGCACGGCCGGGCTCTCCTCGCCCTCGGCGGCCGGGCCGGTGAGCGGCCCGAGCACGGCCAGGGCGGCGAGGAGGGCGTCGGCCTCGGCGCACACACGCTCCGGGGTGACCGAGGGGTGCCCGGCCCACCAGGAGTAGTGCTGGGCGGCGCTGCGGGCGCCCGCCTCGGCCTCGTCGGCGTATCCGGCGGCCTCCAGCTGGGCCAGGACACCGGCGGCGAGCCGGTAGCGGGAGCCGACCGGGGAGACCAGGCCGCAAGAGGCCAGTTCGCCGAGCGCGGCGTCCGCGTGGGTGTCGCCGACCAGGGCGGGCAGATGCGCCTGGTGGGGCACCTCGCCGCCGAGGGCGACGGCGAACCGCAGGGTGGCGCGCGCGGAGGCGCTCAGCCGGGAGGCCAGCAGCGGCGCGGGCGCGGCGGCCTCGCCGAGCGAGGGCAGCGGTACGTCGTCCCCGTCGGCGGCGTCGTACGCGTCGGAGGCGTCGGCCGGGGGCGCGTCCTCGAAGACGCCGAACGCGTCGACGGCGCTGGTCCCGGCGCGCAGCCGGTCGCGCTGCCGCAGCAGGGCGCCGGCCTGCACGAAGCGCAGCGGCAGGCCCTCGGACTCGAACCAGAGGTCACCCGCCCAGTTGGACTCCTCGTCGGTGAGGGGCCGGCCGACGGCGTGTTCCAGCAGGTCGAGCCCGGCGGCGCGTTCCAGGCCACCGAGGAGGACCTCCTCGACGCCGGAGTCGGCGGCAGGGGCCGGCACGTCCGGAGTGGCGCCGAGCAGGAAGGCGCACTCGGGGGTGGCCTCCAGCAGCTCGTCGAGCGCGGCGCCGCCGAACTCCAGGTCGTCGACGACGACGACCGCGCCGATCTCCCGGACAAAGGTGAGCAGTTCGTCCCGTTCCGGGCGGTGCAGGGGGGCGTTGTACACCGCGTAGAAGAGGTCGTACAGCAGGTCGCCGGAGCTGCGGCCGAAGCCGTTCAGGCGGACGACCCCGTCGGGGGCGAGGTCGGAGCAGTCCTCGCCCACGAGGTCGAGGAGGCGGGTGCGGCCGCAGCCGGCCGGGCCGGTGAGGCGGACCGAGCGGCCGCGGGCGAGCAGGCGCACCAGCCGCTCGCGTTCGTCCTGGCGGGCCAGCAGCGGCAGGCTGGGCTGCGCGGGGCCGGGCGGTACGGGCGGCCGGGCCGCGCGCTCGGCCTCGGCGCGCTCCGCGGCCGTGAGCTTCACGGGCCGGGCGGGCCGTTCGGCGGGCGGGCAGGCTTCTATCTCGCTGCCGTCGACGGGGTTGACGGTCAGCAGGAAGTCGCCGGAGACGAGCTGCACCGTGCGGGCGAGCGCGGGAGCGTGCTGACTGAAGTCGGGTGTGAGGGAATCCCTGGGCGGGCGCTGGCGCGGCGACCCACTGTCGCCGTCGTGGCCGTACTCCTCGGGTCCCCGGGTGTTCGGGTCCATAGGTCAAAGCCCCCCAAAAGCGTGTGTGTGCTCTGAAAAGCCCCTCCCGGCCTTGCTGCACACCGCGCTGTCGCTTCTGGTCCGGGCCCGCAGATAGGGTTTCAAGGCAGCGGGCAGCCGAACCCTAAACCTTCGCACAGTATCTACGACAGTCCGGGGTACCGCGCCGTCCGAGACGTCACGGTCTCGTGAGGATTGTGCGCGTCGCACGAGGCGATGTCCGTCCGGGTCTCCCCGGTCGCCCGGTTCACACCCGCACAGAACGTCACACGCGAGGCAATGTCTCCACCCCGATGCCCCCCTCGATCGCCAGGATCCGGTGCAGGCGGGTGGCCACCAGCAGGCGCTGCATCTGCGGCGGCACGCCGCGCAGGACCAGGCGCCGGCCGCAGCGGCCGGCCCGCCGGTGAGCTCCCATGATCACACCGAGTCCGGTGGCGTCCCAGGAGTCCAGTTCGGACAGGTCCAGCACCAGGTCGCCGACTCCGTCGTCGACGGCCGAGTGCAGGACCGTACGGGCGTCCGCCGCGCTCCGGACGTCGAGGCGGCCCCCGACGACCAGCTCGGCGTGGTCGCCCCTGATGTGCATATGCGCTCCCCGTGCGTGCGTCTCGTGCTCCGCGTTCTGATGCCGGTGATGCAACCTCTGACTGCGTGAGGGGGGCAGAGGTTGCTTCTTGTAAGCGAACCGATACCGAATTCACCCGGGGGTGTGATGCTCCCGGGGCATGTGCGGTTTCAGTGCTTGTAGAAGCCCTGCCCGCTCTTGCGTCCGATGTCACCGGCGTCAACCATCCGGCGCATCGACTCGGGGGCCGCGAACTTCTCGTCCTGGGACTCGGTGTAGATGTTGCTCGTGGCGTGCAGCAGGATGTCGACGCCCGTCAGGTCGGCCGTCGCCAGCGGGCCCATGGCGTGGCCGAAGCCCAGCTTGCAGGCGAGGTCGATGTCCTCGGCGGTCGCGACGCCCGACTCCTGCAGCTTCGCGGCCTCGACGACCAGGGCGCAGATGAGACGGGTCGTCACGAAGCCGGCGACGTCGCGGTTGACGACGATGCAGGTCTTGCCGACCGACTCGGCGAACTCCCGGGCCTTGGCGAGGGTTTCGTCGCTGGTCTTGTAGCCGCGGACCAGTTCGCACAGCTGCATCATCGGCACCGGCGAGAAGAAGTGCGTGCCGACGACCCGCTCGGGGCGCTCCGTCGCGGCCGCGATCTTGGTGATCGGGATGGCGGAGGTGTTGGAGGCGAGGATGGCCTCGTCCTTCACGAGCTTGTCGAGCGCGCGGAAGATCTCGTGCTTGACCTCGAGCTTCTCGAACACGGCCTCGACGACGACGTCCGCGTCGGCCACGGCGTCCAGGTCGGTGGTCGCGGTGATCCGGGCGAGGGCGGCGTCGGCGTCGTGCGCCTCCAGCTTGCCCTTGGCGACGAACTTGTCGTACGACGCCTTGATGCCGTCGGTGCCCCGGGTCAGCGCCTCGTCGGTGACGTCGCGCAGGACCACGTCCCAGCCTGCCTGTGCGGAGACCTGGGCGATGCCGGATCCCATGAGGCCGGCTCCGATGACGGCGAGCTTCCGTGCCACTGTGCGACTCCCCTGACGCGCTGTATATGTCTGCCTCTCGGGCGGACACTAGCGTTCGTGAGGGCCTGTGTGACCAGTAAGTAATGCGCGTCACGTCTCACATGACGGACATCACACCGGCAGGTGTCACCCCGCGCCCCGGACGGCGTAGTTGAGCACCTTCTCGCTCAACAGCTCCTCGATGTCGTCGAGGAGAACCAGCATCTCCCGTGACACTTCGTCCGGGTTGCGCCCCTTGCTCATCTCGCGGCCGATCGCGGCGAAGACGGTGCCGTGGACCCAGCAGATCTGGCCGGCGATCAGCCCCGGCAGCGGGTCGCCGTCCCCGGCACCCGTCTCCTCCCGGAGGGTCGCCGCCAGGTTGCCCTGGATCTCCTGCTGAATGCTCCACAGCCGGGAGCGCAGCGGCGGCGCCTCCTCGATGCAGCGCATGAAACGGTCGTAGCCCTCGTCGAGGCCCATCCGAGGGGAGACGGCCTCGATCTCGGCACGCAGCTCGCGCAGCACCGCCCGGGCGGCCGACTCCCCCGCGTCCCGGCCGCGCACCCAGCGCGAGAGCCGGTCGACGACCCCCTGGGAGCGGTCGAAGAAGAGGTCCTCCTTGGCCGGGAAGTAGTTGTAGACGGTGTTCACCGAGACGTCGGCCGCCTCCGCCACGTCCGCCATCGTCACCGTCACGAACCCGTGCTCCAGGAACAGACCGGTGGCGATGTCCGAGATGCGCTGCCTGGTCTCGCGCTTCTTCCGCTCCCTGAGCCCCTCTGCCATGCACGAATCCTAGCTTCCTTGGGTTCGGTGAAAACTTGGGGACGTTGCAATTTTTAAGTGACTCTGTTTTTCTGGGGCCATGGCAATCATCAGTACGTCCGCTCTGGCGCGTACCTTCCAGACCAAACGTGGCCCGGTCCAGGCCGTGCGCGGCATCGACCTGACCGTCCGCGAGGGCGAGATCCTCGGCTTCCTCGGCCCGAACGGGGCCGGCAAGACGACCACCCTGCGGATGCTGACGACCCTGCTGGAACCGACCGGCGGCGCCGCCACCGTCGCGGGCTGCGATCTGGCGACCGACCCGGCCGGGGTGCGGCGGGCCTGCGGGTACGTGGCGCAGTCCGGCGGGGTCGACCCCCAGATCAGCGTGCGGGAGGAGCTCGTCACCCAGGGGCGTCTGTACCGGCTGACGAAGGCGCGGGCCGCCGAGCGCGCCGGGGAACTGGCCCGCGACCTGGGCCTCACCGAATTCCTCGACCGCAAGTGCGCGGCGCTCTCCGGCGGGCAGCGGCGCCGCCTGGACATCGCGATGGCGCTCACCCACCGCCCCAAGGTGCTGTTCCTCGACGAGCCGACGACCGGTCTCGACCCGGGCAGCCGGGCCGACCTGTGGGACCTGGTGCGCCGGCTGCGCGACGAGCACGGCACGACCGTCTTCCTGACCACGCACTACCTCGACGAGGCCGACGCCCTCTCCGACCGGCTGGTCGTCGTCGATCAGGGAGTGGTCGTCGCCGAGGGCACGCCGAGCGCGCTGAAGCTCCGGTACGGCGGCTCGATCGACGCCTCGCTCCAGGACACCTTCCTCGCCATCACCGGCCGCAGTGCCGCGCCGGCCGACGCCGCCCCCGTAGCCGTCTAAGAAGTCTCGATGCTGATCCAGGACACGGCCCTCGTCTACGGCCGCTACCTCCGTCAATCCCTGCGTTCGCGCTTCGCACTGCTCTTCGGCGTGCTGATGCCGCTGCTGTACCTGCTGTTCTTCGGCCCCCTGCTGACGGATCTGCCGCTCGGCGGGCGGGGCAGCTCCTGGCAGCTGCTCGTGCCCGGCCTGCTGCTGCAACTGGGCCTGTTCGGAGCCTCGTTCGCGGGCTTCTCGATCCTCATCGAGAAGGGCCAGGGGGTGGTCGAACGCATGCGCGTCACCCCCGTCAGCCGACTGGCCCTGCTGCTCGGCCGGGTGCTCAGGGACGCCACGGTGTTCGTCTTCCAGGCCGTGCTGCTGGTGCTGGCGGCGGTGGCGATGGGCCTGCGGGCGCCGCTGCCCGGCGTGCTGATCGGGTTCGGCTTCGTCGCCCTGCTCTCGCTCTCGCTGGCCTCGCTGTCGTACGCGCTGGCCATGAAGCTGCACACCCCGCAGACCTTCGGCCCGGCGATCAACGCGCTGACCATGCCGTCGATGCTGCTGTCCGGGCTGATGCTCCCGATGAGCCTGGGCCCGGCCTGGCTGGACGTGCTGTCGCACCTGATGCCGTTCCGCTATCTGGTCGACGCCGTCCGCGACGCCTTCGTCGGCTCCTACGCCACGGCGCACATGCTGTACGGCGTGCTGGTGGCCGTCGGTTTCACGGCCCTGTCCGTGACAGTGGGCACACGCGTGTTCCGAACGGCCGGAGCCTAACTACGCTGGCCACATGGTCAATCTGACGCGCATCTACACCAGGACCGGCGACCAGGGCACCACCGCCCTCGGCGACATGAGCCGGGTCGCCAAGACCGACCTGCGGATCGCCGCGTACGCCGACGCCAACGAGGCGAACGCGGTGATCGGCACGGCGATCGCGCTGGGCGGCCTGGACGAGGAGGTCGTCAAGGTCCTCACCCGCGTGCAGAACGACCTGTTCGACGTGGGCGCGGACCTGTCGACGCCGGTGGTGGAGAACCCGGAGTTCCCGCCCCTGCGGGTCGAGCAGTCCTACGTCGACAAGCTGGAGGCGGACTGCGACCACTTCCTGGAGGGCCTGGAGAAGCTCCGCTCCTTCATCCTCCCCGGCGGCACGCCCGGCGCGGCGCTGCTCCACCAGGCCTGCACGGTGGTCCGCCGGGCGGAGCGCTCGACCTGGGCGGCCCTGGAGGCCCACGGAGAGGTCATGAACCCCCTGACGGCCACCTACCTCAACCGCCTCTCCGACCTCCTGTTCATCCTCGCGAGGACGGCGAACAAGGAGGTCGGGGACGTGCTGTGGGTGCCGGGCGGGGAGCGCTGACCACGGCCGGGATACCGGCCGGCCCTACCGCTGCACTCTCTCCTTCTCCACGGGCACCTCGGACTCGCCCGCCGGAGCCTTCCGCGGCCAGATCCAGTAGCTCAGCGCGACCAGACCGTGGATCCCGGCGGTGCGCCAGGCCACGTAGCGCCAGCTCTCCAGGGACGTGACGCGGCTCGGGTCGTCCACGTACCAGATGGCGACCTGGAGCAGCACGGTCGCGACGGCCGTGCCCACCAGCGTGCCCGTCCAGACCTTGCCCTCGTGACGGGCCCGTGCCATGCCGTAGCGCGGGGGCCGCTGTGGCGGCGGGGCGCCGCCGAAGCGGTGGGCCGCGTGGCCGTCGAGCCACTGCACGGTGCGATGGCCGTGCCCGACGGTGTAGCCGATGTACAGCGCGGCCAGCCCGTGCGTCCAGTTCGGCTCGGCCCCGTTCTTCAGGTCCAGCGCGGTGACGACCAGCAGAACGACCTCCAGCACCGGCTCGCACAGCAGCAGCGCCAGTCCCGTACGCCGCATGCGCAGCAGGTAGCGGAAGGCCAGTCCGGCCGCCAACAGCACCCAGAAGCCGATCTCACAGGCGGCGATCAAGGCGACGATCACGATGCGCTCCTCTCGGTCACCCTTCCAGGCTCCCGGTGGGCGCGGCCGGAATCGTCGTCGCGACTGACGAACCCGCGCTACATCGAAAGATGCAGTCGGGGACCCTTCGCGGGGATCACGCGCGGGGGCCCGGCGGCCATGTTGGATGGGGCCATGGCCGTACGACTCGCCCGCTCCCGCCGCTTCGACGTGTACGTCGCGCTGGGCAGTCTGCTCGGCGGGCTGCTGCTGTGGGGGATCGGCCTGGCCACCCGTCCCAGCACGGAGGCGTACGTCCTGCTGCCGGGACGCTGGCCGGTCCTGCTGCCCTTGCTGGTCATGGCCGGCTGCGAGCTGCTGCGCCGGACCGCCCCGCGCATCGCCCTGCTGATCGGCACGGCCGCGATCGTCCTGGACACCGTCACGCAGGGCAACCTGGTCACGGTCCTGATGTACACGGACCTCATGTACGCGGCCGTCCTGTACGGCCCGCCCACCTCGGCCCACCGCATCCCCAGGATCACCGGGCTGCTGTCGGTGGCCGGGTTGGTGGTGCCGTTCGCGTTGTGGCGCGAGCCCGAGGCGCTGCTGATCGGCGTGGTCACCGGCCTGGTGGCCTTCGCGCCCGCCGCAACCGGCCTGATCGTCCGCAACCATCGCGACGCCGCCGAGGCGGCCCGGCTGCGCGCCGCGCAGACCGCGCTGCTCGCCGAGATGGACCGCACCCAGGCGGTCACCGCCGAGCGCGCCCGGATGGCCCGCGAACTGCACGACATGGTCGCCAACCACCTGTCCGCGATCGCCATCCACTCCACGGCCGCGCTCTCCCTGGACGACCCGAAGACCTCCCAGGAGGCCCTGACCGTCATCCGCGAGAACAGCGTGGCGGGGCTCGCGGAGATGAGGCGGCTCATCGGGATCCTGCGGGACTCCGCCGGCGACCTCGCCCCGGTCGCCGCCCCCACCCTCGACGGGCTCGGCGCGCTGGTCGAGGGCGCCCGCACCAACGGCCTCGACGTCACGCTCGACGCCGCTCACGGCACGGTCCCCGCGCCCGTCGAACTCGCCGCCTACCGCATCGTCCAGGAGTCCCTCACCAACGCCCTCAAGCACGCCGGACCCGGCCGGGTCGAGGTGTCCCTCGCCCAGCGGGACGGCGTGCTGACCGTCGCGGTGACCAGCCCGTACGGCGACCGGGAGGGGCCGAGCGCCCCCGGCTCGGGCGCCGGTCTGGTCGGCATGCGGGAACGCGTCGCGCTGCTGGACGGCACGTTCGAGGCCGGCCCGGAGGACTCGCCGGACGGCAAGATCTGGGCCGTGCGCGCCACCCTGCCCGTCCACGACACCGTCGAAGGAGAACCCGAATGATTCGCGTCCTGGTCGCCGAGGACCAGTCCGCTGTCCGCGCGGGCCTGGTCCTCATCCTGCGCAGCGCTCCCGACATCGAGGTGGTCGGCGAGGCGGCGGACGGCGAGCAGGCGGTGGCACTGGCCCGGGAGCTGCGGCCGGACCTGGTGCTGATGGACGTTCAGATGCCACGGCTGGACGGGGTGTCGGCGACCCGGCAGGTGGTGACGGAACGGCTCGCCGACGTGCTGGTGCTGACCACCTTCGACCTCGACGAGTACGTCTTCGGGGCGCTGCGGGCGGGCGCGTCCGGCTTCCTGCTGAAGAACACCGAGGCGAAGGACCTGCTGGAGGCCGTGCGGACGGTGGCGCGCGGGGAGGGGCTGATCGCCCCGGCGGTCACGCGGCGGCTGATCGCGGAGTTCGCGGCGAAGCCGGCCCGGGAGCCCGCGGCCGATCCGGCCGTCCTCGACCGGCTGACCCGGCGTGAGCGCGAGGTGCTGTCCTGTCTCGGCGAGGGCCTGTCCAACGCGGGGATCGCCGAGCGGCTCGACATGGCCGAGGCGACCGTGAAGACGCACGTCAGCCGCCTGCTGGGGAAGCTGGAGCTGCGCAGCCGGGTGCAAGCGGCGGTGCTCGCGCAGGAGTTGGGGATCTGACGGGTCGCAGACCGCTCCGGGCCCAGGGTGGTCCAGACCTATTGACCGGTGGTCCAGACCTTTCTATTCTCACCGCACCATGAGTGGGCGTGAGGCTCAGTCACGCCCCCACAACTCCATCGAGGAGGCGCAGCATGCGCTTCAGACACAGAGCCGCGGCAGGGTTCGCGACCCTGTTGCTCCCGCTGGCCGGTCTCGTCGGCCTCGCGAGCCCGGCCCAGGCCGCGACATCCGCCACCGCGAGCTACACCAAGACGCAGGACTGGGGCTCCGGCTTCGAAGGCAAGTGGACGGTGAAGAACACCGGCACCACGACCCTCAGCTCCTGGACCGTCGAGTGGGACTTCCCCTCCGGCACGTCCGTCACCTCCACCTGGGACGCCGACGTCACCTCCTCGGGCACCCACTGGACCGCGAAGAACAAGTCCTGGAACGGGACCCTCGCCCCCGGCGCCTCCGTCTCCTTCGGCTTCAACGGCAGCGGCACCGGCTCCCCCGCGAAGTGCAAGCTCAACGGGGGCAGCTGCGACGGCGGCAGCACCGAACCGGGCGACAGCGCACCCAGCGCCCCCGGCACGCCGACCGCCTCCGACATCACCGACACCTCGGTGAAGCTGACCTGGTCCGCCGCCACCGACGACAAGGGCGTCAAGAACTACGACGTCCTGCGCGACGGCGCCAAGGTCGCCACCGTGACGGGCACGTCGTACACCGACACGGGCCTGACCAAGGCCACCGACTACTCCTACTCCGTCCAGGCGCGTGACACCGCCGACCAGACCGGCCCGGTCAGCGGCGCCCGCGCCGTGCGCACCACCGGCGGCACGACCGAGCCGCCCAAGGGCGACAAGATCAAGCTCGGCTACTTCACCGAGTGGGGCGTCTACGGCCGCAACTACCACGTCAAGAACCTGGTGACCTCGGGCTCGGCGTCGAAGATCACGCACATCAACTACGCCTTCGGCAACGTCAAGAACGGCCAGTGCACGGTCGACGACACCTACGCCGCCTACGACAAGGCCTACACCGCCGACCAGTCCGTCAGCGGCACCGCCGACACCTGGGACCAGCCGCTGCGCGGCAACTTCAACCAGCTCCGCCAGCTCAAGGCGAAGTACCCGCACATCAAGGTGCTGTACTCGTTCGGCGGCTGGACCTACTCGGGCGGCTTCGGCCAGGCGGCGCAGAACGCCGCCGCGTTCGCCAAGTCCTGCAAGGCCGTCGTGGAGGACCCGCGCTGGGCCGACGTCTTCGACGGCATCGACATCGACTGGGAGTACCCGAACGCCTGCGGCCTGACCTGCGACACCTCGGGCCCCGCGGCCTTCAGGAACCTGATGTCGGCGCTGCGCACCGAGTTCGGCCCGGACTACCTGGTCACCGCGGCCATCACCGCCGACGGCTCCTCCGGCGGCAAGATCGACTCGGCCGACTACGGCGGCGCCGCGCAGTACCTCGACTGGTACAACGTGATGACGTACGACTACTTCGGCGCCTTCGACAAGGACGGCCCGACGGCCCCGCACTCCCCGCTCACCTCGTACCCGGGCATCCCGCAGGCCGGGTTCAACTCGGCCGACGCGATCGCCAAGCTCAAGGCGAAGGGCGTGCCGTCCGCCAAGCTCCTGCTCGGCATCGGCTTCTACGGCCGCGGCTGGACCGGCGTGACCCAGTCCGCCCCGGGCGGATCGGCGACCGGCGCGGCTCCCGGTACGTACGAGGCGGGCATCGAGGACTACAAGGTCCTCAAGAACTCCTGCCCCGCCACCGGCACCATCGCCGGCACGGCGTACGCACACTGCGGCAGCAACTGGTGGTCCTACGACACCCCGTCGACGATCGCCGGGAAGATGAACTGGGCCAAGAACCAGGGCCTGGGCGGAGCGTTCTTCTGGGAGTTCAGCGGCGACACCGGCAACGGTGAGCTGGTGACCGCCATCGACAACGGGCTCGACTGACGAACAGCCCTAGGCGACATTGACACGCTGACCGGGCGGGGCTGCCTCAAGCCACGCGAGGAAACCGGTCAGCGCGTCCTCGCTCATGGCCAGCTCCAGCCGGGTCCCCCGGTGCAGACAGGCGAGGATCACGTGGTCGGAGAGGAGCGCCAGCTCCTCCTCGCCCTCCGGGACCCGGCGGCCGGCCACCTCGATCGCGGACCGCTCCAGGATCCGGCGGGGGCGCGGCGAGTAGGAGAAGACACGGAACCACTCGACGCGGTCGCCGTTGTACCGGGCCACCCCGTACGCCCAGCCCTTGCCGTTCTTGTCCCCCTCCTCCGGCGTGTCCCAGCGCAGGCTGGCGTCGAAGGTGCCGCCCGAGCGCTGGATGAGCCGGCGCCGCAGACCGAAGACGAACAGTCCCACCACCACGAGGGCCACGACAATTCCGCACACAGTCAGAGCGAGGACCATCGACACCGACCTCCTCGTCTCCTAGGTAACGGAACGTAAAAAACACCCACATCCGCCTCAGCCGCGGCTGGGTCCGGATCTCTCCGGTACCCAGCCGCGGCTGAGTGACGTCATCACACGACGGGCTTGAGTCAGCGCGCCGCCGTGGCCGCACGCAGACGGACGTCCGCGCGGCGCTTAGCCTCCGCGTCGTCCTCCGCCTTCGCACGCTCCAGCTCCTGCTCCGCGCGCTGGACATCGATCTCGTCCGACAGCTCCGCGACTTCGGCCAGCAGCGAGAGCTTGTCGTCCGCGAACGAGATGAAACCGCCGTGGACCGCGGCGACGACCGTCCCGCCATCACTCGTACGGATGGTCACCGGGCCCGACTCCAGCACACCGAGCAGCGGCTGGTGACCGGGCATGACGCCGATGTCGCCGGACGTGGTGCGCGCGACGACCAGGGTGGCCTGGCCGGACCAGACCTCACGGTCGGCCGCGACCAGCGCGACGTGCAGCTCAGCAGCCAAGGGTGGCTCCTCGGGTCACCACCCGGCGGGAGTGCCGGGTGTTGGTTACAAGTCTAATGGGCGTGACAGAGGGGGCGGGACGCGCCCGCCCCCTCCGTCATGAGCACGAGGCTCATGTGTCGAGCGCGAGGCTCAGGAGACGCCCAGCTCCTTCGCGTTCTTCTTCAGGTCCTCGAGACCACCGCACATGAAGAACGCCTGCTCCGGGAAGTGGTCGTACTCGCCGTCGCAGATCGCGTTGAACGCGGCGATCGACTCGTCCAGCGGCACGTCCGAACCGTCCACGCCGGTGAACTGCTTGGCGGCGTGGGTGTTCTGGGACAGGAAGCGCTCCACGCGACGGGCACGGTGGACGACGAGCTTGTCCTCCTCGCCGAGCTCGTCGATACCGAGGATCGCGATGATGTCCTGCAGGTCCTTGTACTTCTGCAGGATGTTCTTCACGCGCATCGCGGCGTTGTAGTGGTCCGCCGAGATGTACCGCGGGTCGAGGATCCGGGACGTGGAGTCCAGCGGGTCCACGGCCGGGTAGATGCCCTTCTCGGAGATCGGACGGGACAGAACCGTCGTCGCGTCGAGGTGGGCGAAGGTGGTGGCCGGGGCCGGGTCGGTCAGGTCGTCCGCGGGGACGTAGATCGCCTGCATCGAGGTGATCGAGTGACCACGGGTCGAGGTGATGCGCTCCTGGAGCACACCCATCTCGTCGGCCAGGTTCGGCTGGTAGCCCACCGCGGAGGGCATACGGCCGAGCAGGGTCGACACCTCGGAACCGGCCTGGGTGAAGCGGAAGATGTTGTCGATGAAGAACAGCACGTCCTGCTTCTGGACGTCACGGAAGTACTCCGCCATCGTCAGGCCGGCCAGGGCCACGCGCAGACGGGTGCCCGGGGGCTCGTCCATCTGGCCGAAGACCAGGGCGGTCTTGTCCAGAACGCCGGACTCTTCCATCTCCGCGATGAGGTCGTTGCCCTCACGGGTGCGCTCGCCGACGCCCGCGAAGACGGAGACGCCCTCGTGGAGGTTGGCGACACGCATGATCATTTCCTGGATCAGCACGGTCTTGCCGACACCGGCACCACCGAACAGACCGATCTTGCCGCCCTTGACGTACGGGGTGAGAAGGTCGACGACCTTCAGGCCCGTCTCGAACATCTCGGTCTTCGACTCGAGCTGGTCGAACGCGGGGGCCTTGCGGTGGATGGACCAGCGCTCGCCCTCGTAGGCCTCGTCGCTGTTCAGTACCTCACCGAGGGTGTTGAACACCTTGCCCTTGGTGAAGTCGCCGACCGGGACGGAGATGCCCGCGCCGGTGTCGACGACGGGAGCCTGGCGGACCAGGCCGTCGGTGGGCTGCATGGAGATCGCGCGGACCAGGCCGTCACCCAGGTGCTGGGCGACCTCCAGGGTCAGCGTCTTCTTCTCGCCCGCGAGCGCCGGGTCGGAGACCTCGACGTGCAGGGCGTTGTAGATCTCGGGCATCGCGTCGACGGGGAACTCCACGTCGACGACCGGGCCGATGACCCGGGCGACGCGGCCCGTAGCCGTCGCGGTCTCAACAGTGGTGGTCATTTATCGGTCACTCCCCGCGGTCGCGTCGGCCAGGGCACTGGCGCCACCGACGATCTCGCTGATTTCCTGGGTGATTTCGGCCTGGCGGGCCTGGTTGGCAAGCCGGGTGAGCGTCTCGATGAGCTCTCCGGCGTTGTCGGTGGCCGACTTCATCGCGCGCCGCGTGGCGGCGTGCTTGGAGGCGGCCGACTGGAGCAGCGCGTTGTAGATCCGGCTCTCCACGTAGCGCGGCAGCAGGGCGTCCAGGACGTCCTCCGCCGAGGGCTCGAAGTCGAACAGCGGGAGGATCTCGCCCTTGGGCTTGGCCTCCTGCGCGACCTCGTCGAGGCTGAGCGGCAGCAGCCGGGCCTCGATGGCCGTCTGCGTCATCATCGACACGAACTCGGTGTAGACGATGTGGAGCTCGTCCACGCCGTCCTCGGCCGTCTCCGTCTCGATGGCCTCGATCAGCGGGGCCGCGACCTTCTTGGCGTCCGCGTACGACGGCTCGTCGGTGAAGCCCGTGAACGACTCCGCGACCTTGCGCTCGCGGAAGTTGTAGTGGGCCAGACCACGGCGGCCGACGATGTAGCTGACGACCTCCTTGCCCTCACCCTCGAGCTTCGCCGTGAGCCTTTCCGCGGCCTTGATGGCGTTGGAGTTGAAGGCGCCGGCCAGGCCGCGGTCGCTCGTGAGGAGCAGGACCGCGGCGCGGGTCGGGTTCTCCGGCTCCGTCGTCAGCGGGTGCTTGGTGTTCGATCCGGTGGCGACCGCCGCGACCGCCCGGGTGAGCTCGGTCGCGTACGGCGTGGACGCCGCCACCTTGCGCTGCGCCTTGACGACGCGCGAGGCGGCGATCATCTCCATCGCCTTCGTGATCTTCTTGGTCGCGGTGACGGAACGGATGCGACGCTTGTAGACCCGGAGCTGGGCTCCCATGAGTCAGGTCCCTTCCTTACGTCACTTGCCGGCAGCCGGGGCGTCCTCGCCGAGCAGCTTGCCGTCGGAGGTCTCGAACTGCTTCTTGAACTCCGCGATGGCGTCGGCCATGGCCTGGAGCGTGTCGTCCGACATCTTCCCGCCCTCGCGGATGGAGGTCAGCAGACCCTGCTCCTTGCGGTGCAGGTACTCCAGCAGCTCCTTCTCGAAGCGGCGGATGTCGGCGACCGGAACCTCGTCCATCTTGCCGGTGGTGCCGGCCCAGATGGAGACGACCTGGTCCTCGGTGGCCATCGGCTGGTACTGCGGCTGCTTGAGCAGCTCGACCATGCGCTGACCACGCTCCAGCTGAGCCTTGGACGCGGCGTCCAGGTCGGAACCGAAGGCGGCGAACGCCTCCAGCTCACGGAACTGGGCGAGGTCCACACGCAGACGGCCGGAGACCTGGCGGATCGCCTTGTGCTGGGCGGAACCACCGACTCGGGAGACCGAGATACCGACGTTCAGCGCGGGGCGCTGACCGGCGTTGAACAGGTCCGACTCCAGGAAGCACTGGCCGTCGGTGATGGAGATGACGTTGGTCGGGATGAACGCCGAGACGTCGTTGGCCTTCGTCTCGACGATCGGCAGACCGGTCATCGAGCCGGCGCCCATCTCGTCGGAGAGCTTGGCGCAGCGCTCCAGCAGACGGGAGTGCAGGTAGAAGACGTCACCCGGGTAGGCCTCACGGCCCGGCGGGCGGCGCAGCAGCAGCGACACGGCGCGGTAGGCGTCGGCCTGCTTCGACAGGTCGTCGAAGATGATCAGGACGTGCTTGCCCTGGTACATCCAGTGCTGGCCGATGGCCGAACCGGTGTAGGGCGCCAGGTACTTGAAGCCGGCCGGGTCGGACGCCGGGGCGGCGACGATGGTCGTGTACTCCAGCGCGCCGGCCTCCTCCAGAGCGCCGCGCACGCCGGCGATGGTGGAGCCCTTCTGGCCGATGGCGACGTAGATGCAGCGGACCTGCTTGTTCGGGTCGCCGGTGCGCCAGTTGTCGCGCTGGTTGATGATGGTGTCGACGGCCAGGGCGGTCTTGCCGGTCTGGCGGTCGCCGATGATCAGCTGACGCTGGCCACGGCCGATCGGGGTCATCGTGTCGACGGCCTTGTAGCCCGTCTCCATCGGCTCGTGCACCGACTTACGGACCATGACGCCCGGAGCCTGCAGCTCCAGGGCGCGACGGCTGTCGGTCTCGATCTCGCCGAGGCCGTCGATCGGGTTGCCGAGGGGGTCCACGACGCGGCCGAGGTAGCCCTCGCCGACCGCGACGGACAGGACCTCGCCGGTACGGCTGACCGGCTGCCCCTCCTCGATGCCGCTGAACTCGCCGAGGACGACGCAGCCGATCTCGCGCTCCTCGAGGTTGAGGGCGAGACCGAGGCTGCCGTCCTCGAACTTCAGCAGCTCGTTGGCCATGACCGAGGGCAGACCCTCGACCTTCGCGATACCGTCGCCGGCGAAGGTGACCGTACCGACCTCCTCGCGCGAGGCCGCGTCCGGCTTGTACGCCTGGACGAAGTTCTCCAGCGCGTCCCGGATCTCCTCCGGCCGGATCGTGAGCTCCGCCATCTGGGTTCCCTGCTCTCCTTGTTGGGCCCGAAGTTTCACTTTGGGGGTCTGGGGGCGACCCCCAGGATTCTTCTGCACGGCCCAACCAGGGCCGTCGTAAGTACGTTGTGCCTATTGAGTTGCTGCTCAGCCCGCGAGCCGGCGGCTGGCGTCCTCGATGCGGTCCGCGAGGGAGCCGTTGATGACCTCGTCGCCGACCTGCACCCGGATTCCGCCGATGACCTCGGGGTCCACGTCAAGGTTGAGGTGCATCGTGCGCCCGTAGAGCTTCGCGAGGGCAGCGCCCAGGCGCTGCTTCTGCACGTCGCTCAGCGGTACCGCCGAGGTGACGGTGGCGACCATGCGGTCCCGGCGCTCGGCGGCGAGCTTGGACAGGGACTCCAGTCCCGACTCCAGGCTACGTCCCCGCGGCGCGGTCACAAGGCGCGTCACCAGACGCTCGGTGGCCGCCTGCGCCCGGCCGCCGAGCAGGCTGCGCAGCAGCTCGCCCTTGGCCGAGGTGGTGGCCTTGCGGTCGGTCAGCGCGGCACGCAGATCGATGCTGCCGGAGACGATCCGCCCGAAGCGGAACAGCTCGTCCTCGACGTCGTCGAGCTTGCCCGCCTTCTGCGCGGCGGTGAGGTCGGCGGTGCTGGCCAGCTCCTCCAGGGCGTCCACCAGGTCGCGCGACTGCGACCAGCGGGAGCGCACCATTCCGGCGACCAGGTCGGCGGCCGGGCCGCTGACCTGGGTGCCGAGGAGACGCTGGGCCAGTTCGGCCTTGGCCTCGCCGGCCTGCGCCGGGTCGGTGAGGACCCGACGCAGCGACACCTCGCGGTCGAGCAGCGCGGTGACGGCGGCCAGTTCGTCGGCGAGCGCGCCGGCGTCCACGGACGTGGAGTCCGTCAGCGCGTCGAGACGCTCTCGTGCGGCTGCCAGGGCCTCGCGGCTCGCTCCGTTCATCGGCCGGCCTCGGCCTTCTCCTCGAGGTCGTCGAGGAACCGGTCGATCACGCGGCTCTGGCGGGCGTGGTCCTCGAGGGACTCGCCGACGAGCTTGCCGGCCAGGTCGGTGGCGAGCTTGCCGACGTCCTGACGGAGCGCGGACGACGCGGCCTTGCGGTCGGCCTCGATCTGGGTGTGGCCCGCGGCGACGATCTCCTCGCGCTGACGCTGGCCCTCGGCCCGCATCTCGGCGATGAGCGCGGCACCCTGCTCCTGCGCCTCCTGGCGCAGGCGCGCGGCCTCGTGCCGGGCCTCGGCGAGCTGTGCCTTGTACTGCTCAAGGACGCTCTGGGCCTCGACCTTCATGGTCTCGGCCTCTTCGATACCGCCTTCGATCGCCGCGCGGCGCTCCTCCAGAACCTTGTTGATGTTCGGAAGCAGCTTCTTCCAGAAGAAGAAGAACACGATGGCGAAGGCGATGGTGCCGACGAGCAGCTCGGGGCCCGGAGGGATGAGCGGGTTCTGCTCTTCCTCGGCCGCCAGCTGCACCAGGTTGGCGATCACATCAGTGCCTTTCGTCGAAAGGTTCGGCTCGTCAGCGTTCGTCAGTTGTAGACGAACGGCATGACGATGCCGATGAGGGCGAGCGCCTCACAGAAGGCGAAGCCGAGGATCTGGTTGGCACGGATCAGGCCGGCGGCCTCGGGCTGGCGGGCGAGGGCCTGGGTGCCGTTACCGAAGATGATGCCGACGCCGACGCCGGGGCCGATGGCGGCGAGGCCGTAGCCGATGGAACCGATGTTGCCTTCGACAGCGGCGAGGGTCTCAAGGGCAGCCATGCTGAATCTTCCTTCTTTTTCATGGACCGGCGGGGGTTGGCCACCGGACGATCAGGGGCTTGAGGGGCGGGGGCTCAGTGGTGCTCGGCGAGAGCGCCCTGGATGTACGAGCAGGCCAGGAGGACGAACACGTACGCCTGGACGGCCTGCACGAAGAGCTCGAAGAGGATCATGACCATCGTCATGACGAACGAGACACCGGCGGCCGGGATCATCCAGCTGTTCAGCAGGTACCAGGAGGCGACGGTGAACATCACCAGCATCAGGTGACCGGCGAACATGTTGGCGAAGAGTCGGACCGCGTGCGTGAAGGGGCGGACGATCAGGTTCGAGAAGAACTCGATGACCACCACGAGCGGCAGCACCGGGCCGAGCGTCTTGTCGTAGCCGGTGACGTTCTTGAAGAACCCGACGAAGCCGTGCCGCTTGAAGGTGAGCGACACCCAGGTTACGTAGACCACCGCGGCCAGAACCGCCGGGTACGCGATGATCGACGACACCGGGAACTGCGCCAGCGGGATCACGGACCAGATGTTCATGATCCAGATGAAGAAGAACAGCGAGACCATCAAGGGGACGTACTTCTCGCCCTCCTTCTTTCCGAGGGTCTCGTAGACGATGCCGCGGCGGACGAAGTCGTAGCCGGCTTCACCGACCATCTGGAGCTTGCCCGGCACCACCTTCGCCTTGCCGAAAGCGAGCGTGAAGAAGGTGATGACCAGGAGCGTGGTGATGAGGGCAAGAAGCATCACCTTGTTGAACTCGAACCCCCCGACCGTGGCAATCGGCTTGAAGAGGAACGAGTGCAGGCCCGGAGCCGGAAAACCACACCCGTTGTCGGACATGATCCGACAGCTCCAGTCAAAGGCGAGCTGGGTCTGGTCAGCACTCACCGCGGGCTCCTTCGGCGTGACGCATGGGTACGGCAACCTCGTTGTGTCGGCGCGGCACGGAGCCGCGGTTCGGCACGGGACTGGTGTTACGGATGTGGGGGCGGCTGGGGGGCATCTCGCCTCGCGATGGAGCAGGCGTCAGCTCGGATGCCCGCGCCCGCGATGCCGCAGTTGGCACCGGACGATAGCAGGAGATCTCATGCCTACTTATCCCGGCCCTACCCCTCACGACGAGTGCCCCGACTTTTCGGGCTTCCCGCCCGTCGTCGAATCGGGCTCGACGTAAAGGATCTTGGCCTTCATGTGGGCACGCGTCTGTGCGGCGATCCACGCGAGGGTGCCGACGACGAGCGTGAGAGCGAAGGCCTTGGGGTGGAACAACGTGGTGTTCTTGAAGGCGGCCATGAAGACGAACAGCAGCAGAATCTGCGCCGCGTAGAGCATCAGACCCATCGCCTGGAAAAGGTGCGGAAGCGATTTGGCGGTGCGCTGCAGGACGTAGAGCCCGATCCCCATGAACAGGATCACCACCAGCGTCGCGACGACCGCCCCGACCGCCCCCTTGCCACCGGCGACCACGCCACTGATGACGGCGGCGACAGCACCGACGGCAGCCGTGGGCACGGCGGCCTGGGCCAGGATCCGGGCGTCATTGGACGGCATGGCGGCAACTCCGCTTTCGCAGGGGGCAGGGGTGTCGTCATGGACGAGCGTAGTCCCGGGCTGAGTGGAGACCTCACACCAATGGACCGTCGCACTGCGGTCCTTCGGCTCTATCCGGGGGGTTCTCGTGAACCGTATCACAAACTATTTGATGCAGTCTTTACCTGAGGGTGTGCGTGCAGTCACACATGAGAGTGAAGCTGCGCGTCTGTGCAAGAACAGTGCCGACTTGTCTGGTATTGGGGCGCTTCGCTCCCCCATCACAACCCCACGACTTGGCAATGCTCTAGTCAGATTCTTACCTTGTCCCCGCTCTTACCTGGTTCCGGCCTTGCGCCGGTCCGCCGGACGCGAGCGGGCGCCGATGGCGGTCGCTCCGTTGACTCCTGAGACGCCGGACACGGCCGGGGTGCGGTTCCCGGGCGCGAGCGAGGCCGGCTGGTCGGTGGCGGACGCCGGCGTCGAGGCCTCGGGCGCCAGGGCCGGAACCCCGCGGCGCCGGTAGCGCGGCGGCACGAAGTGCTCCATCCAGCGCGGGGTGCGCGGCGTGAAGCGCGGCAGCAGGAGCAGCGCCAGGCCGATCGCGCTGAGGAACACGATGCCGAGCACGATCCACATGGACGCCGAGTTGACCGAGTAGGCCAGCGCCCCGAAGGCGATGAGCGCCGACCAGAAGTACATGATGAGCACCGCGCGGCTGTGCGAGTGGCCGATCTCCAGCAGACGGTGGTGCAGGTGGCCGCGGTCGGCCGCGAACGGCGACTGGCCGCGCCAGGTGCGGCGCACGATCGCCAGGATCAGGTCGGCGGCCGGGACCGCGATGATCGTCAGCGGCAGCAGCAGCGGGATGTAGACGGGGACCGTCTGGTGCACGGCCTCCTTCTCCGACCCGACGTAGAGGTTGAGCGCGTCCGGGTCGACCTGGCCGGTGATCGAGATCGCGCCGGCGGCCAGGACCAGGCCGATCAGCATGGAGCCCGAGTCGCCCATGAAGATCCGCGCCGGGTGCATGTTGTGCGGCAGGAAGCCCAGGCACATGCCCATCAGGATCGCCGAGAAGAGCGTGGCGGGGGCGGCGGCCTCGACGCCGTACGAGTACCAGATCCGGTAGGCGTAGAGGAAGAACGCGGTGGCCGCGATGCAGACCATGCCCGCCGCGAGGCCGTCGAGGCCGTCGACGAAGTTGACCGCGTTGATGGTGATGACGACCAGCGCCACCGTCAGCAGGGTGCCCTGCCACTGGGTGAGCGCCACCGAGCCGATGCCCGGGATGGGCAGCCACAGGATCGTCAGACCCTGCACGACCATCACGCCCGCGGCGATCATCTGGCCGCCCAGCTTGATCAGGGCGTCGATCTCGAACTTGTCGTCCAGTACACCGATCAGCCAGATCAGGGCCGCCCCGGACAGCAGCGCCCGGGGTTCGTTCGAGGCCTGGAAGACCTGGTTGAGGTTGGTCAGGTGGTCGGCGACCAGCAGGCCCGCGCACAGGCCGAAGAACATCGCGATCCCGCCGAGCCGCGGAGTGGGTTCCCGGTGCACGTCGCGTGCCCGGATCTCCGGCATCGCTCCTGCCACGATCGCGAATTTCCGTACCGGCCCTGTCAGCAGATACGTCACCGCGGCCGTGATGCAGAGCGTCAGCAGGTATTCACGCACGGGCTTCCCCACAGGTCTCGCTGGCCATCACAGCCCCACACCCTAGCGATGCGCGCATATGAGTGGGGACTTCCGGGTAGCGACGATGGTTGCACGAGTAGCTGTGCACCCTGGTGCGCTTACCCCGTCTCAGCGGGGATACGGCGGAAATCCACCGGCCAGCTCCCGCACTTCTTCACGGGCCCTCGCGGTCTCCGTCACGCCCCTGAGCACCCCCGCGAGCAGCTTGGCGATCCGCGCCATCTCCGCCTCGCCCATGCCCTGCGTGGTGACGGCGGCCGTGCCCAGCCTGAGCCCCCGGGCGTCGCCGTGCGGCAGCGCGCAGCAGTCCATGACCAGGCCCGCCGCGGCGAGACGGCCCCGGGCGGTGCGGCCGTCGACGCCGAGCGGCGCCGGGTCGGCGGTGATCAGGTGGGTGTCCGTGCCGCCCGTGGTGACGACCAGGCCCTCGGCGGCCAGCCGGGCCGCGAGAACCCTCGCATTGGCGACCACCTGATGGGCGTACACGGAGAACGCCGGTGTTGCCGCCTCCCCGAACGCGACCGCCTTGGCGGCGATGGTGTGCATCTGCGCACCACCCTGTGTGAAAGGGAACACGGCCCGGTCCACCCGCTCGGCCAGTTCCGCGCGGCACAGGATCATGCCGCCGCGCGGGCCCCGCAGCACCTTGTGGGTCGTCGCACAGACGATGTCCGCGTACGGCACCGGGTTCGGCGCCGCTCCCCCGGCGACGAGCCCGATGGGGTGCGCGGCGTCCGCGACGAGGTACGCGCCCACCTCGTCGGCGACCTCGCGGAAGAACGCGTAGTCGATGTGCCGGGGGTAGGCGATGGAGCCGCACACGATCGCCTTGGGCCGGCGTGTGCGCGCCAGGGTGCGCACCTGCTCGTGGTCCATCAGCCCGGACTCGGCCTCCACGCCGTATCCGACGAAGTCGAACCAGCGGCCGGAGAAGTTCGCCGGCGACCCGTGCGTCAGGTGGCCGCCGTAGGGCAGGCCGAGGGCGAGGACGGTGTCGCCGGGGCGCAGCAGGGCGGCGTAGGCGGCCAGGACGGCCGAAGAGCCGGAGTGGGACTGCACGTTGGCGTGCTCGGCGCCGAACAGCGCCCTGGCCCGGTCCACGGCGACGCGTTCGGCGACGTCGGCGATCTCACAGCCGCCGTGGTGCCGCGCTCCGGGGTATCCCTCGGCGTACTTGTTGGCGAGCGGCGAGCCGAGGGCGGCCAGGACGGCCGGCGAGCTGAAGTTCTCCGCGGCGATCAGCTGGAGCGTGGTCGCCTGCCGCTCCCGCTCGCCGAGCAGGATGTCGGCGAGTTCGGGGTCCTGGCGGCGCAGGAGATCGGCCTCGATGGCAGGGGTGACCGTCATGGTGGGCTCCGGGCGGCGTCGTCGGTGACGTACGTCCAATGTAGGCCCGGGGCCCCCGGCGCGCTCGGCCGTTACGTCTTTGCGGGGACGCCCGTGAGAGCCGTGACGACCGGATCGAGTGCCTGGTGTATCTCGTCCCCGATGGACCGGAAGAACGTCAGGGGCGCCCCGTACGGGTCGTACACCTCGTCCGCCTCGGCGTTCGGCGCCAGCAGCCACCCGCGTAGAGCCGCCGCGGCACGCACCAGCGCACGGGCGCGGATGACCACGCCCTCCTCCAGGGGCGGCAGGGTCGCCGGGTCGATGGCCTTCACCAGGCGGGTGAACTCCTTGAGCGTGAAGGTCCGCAGGCCCGCCGAGTGGCCCATGGAGATGACCTGCGCCCGGTGGTCGCGGGTGGCGGTCAGCACCAGGTCGGCGCGGATCACGTGCTCGTCGAGGAGTTCGCGCCCGGTGAAGCCGGTGGCGTCCGCGCCGAAGTCGGCCAGCACGGTCTCCGCGTTGGCCTCCATGGGGGCGCCCTCGTGGCCCCAGGTGCCCGCGCTCTCCACGATCAGCCCGCCGCCCAGGATCCCGAGCCGCTCCCGCACGAAATGGCGGGTCAGCCGCTCGGTGATGGGCGAGCGGCACACGTTGCCGGTACTGACGTGGAGGATGCGGAAGCTGTCACGCGGAAGCCCCACGAACGTCGTCGTGATCTCCGCCGCGCTTTCCCCGTTGCCTATGCCACGCCCCGCTCCAGGGGCCGTCAATTCGCCACCTCGAGGTCGGGTACGACCTTTCGCAGCTCTTCCGCGGAGATCGCGCCGGCGCGCAGCAGCAGCGGCACCTCACGGGTCACGTCGACGATCGACGACGGGACGTTGCCGGGGGTCGGGCCGCCGTCCAGGTAGACGGAGACGGAGTCGCCGAGCATCTCCTGCGCGGCGTCGCAGTCCTCCGGCGCCGGGTGGCCGGTCAGGTTGGCGGAGGAGACGGCCATCGGGCCCACCTCCGTCAGCAGCTCGATGGCGACGGGGTGCAGCGGCATGCGCACGGCGACCGTGCCCCGGGTGTCCCCCAGGTCCCACTGGAGGGACGGCTGGTGCTTGGCGACGAGCGTCAGCGCGCCCGGCCAGAAGGCGTCGACCAGCTCCCAGGCCAGCTCCGAGAAGTCCGTGACGAGCCCGTGCAGCGTGTTCGGGGAGCCGATGAGGACGGGGGTGGGCATGTTGCGGCCCCGGCCCTTGGCCTCCAGCAGGTCGGCGACCGCCTCCGAGGAGAACGCGTCGGCGCCGATGCCGTACACCGTGTCCGTCGGCAGCACCACGAGCTCGCCTCGGCGGACGGCGGACGCTGCCTCACGCAGACCGGTCACACGGTCGGTCGCGTCGTTGGTGTCGTATCGCCGTGCCATCTTTAGCTGGCCTCCTCGTACACGTGCTGCTGGGGTGAAGTCCACGAAGACTGCGGTGTGCCCGGTGTGCTCACGGCAGCGCCTTGCGGGCCGTGGCGAAACGCGGGCGGTTGTTCAGGTCCGGGTGGTCGGCGGCGTCGGTCCAGCCCCGGTCCTCGGCGAAGATCCACGGCACCTGGCCGCCCTGGGTGTCGGCGTGCTCCACGACCACGACACCGCCGGGGCGCAGCAGCCGGTGCGCGGTGCGCTCCAGGCCGCGGATGAGGTCGAGGCCGTCCTCGCCGGAGAACAGGGCCAGTTCCGGGTCGTGGTCCCGCGCCTCGGGGGCGACGTACTCCCACTCGGTGAGCGGGATGTACGGCGGGTTGGAGATGACGAGGTCGACCTGGCCGTCGAGGTCCGGGAAGGCCGTCAGGGCGTCCCCCTGGCGCAGCTCGACCCTGGACCCCTCCACGTTCTTGCGGGTCCACCTGAGGGCGTCCTCGGACAGCTCCACGGCGTGCACGCGCGAGCGCGGCACCTCCTGGGCGAGGGCGAGCGCGATGGCGCCGGAGCCGGTGCACAGGTCGACGATGCACGGCTCGACGACGTCCATGGCCCGTACGGCGTCTATGGCCCAGCCGACCACGGACTCCGTCTCGGGCCGCGGCACGAACACGCCCGGGCCGACCTGGAGTTCCAGGTAGCGGAAGTAGGCGCGTCCGGTGATGTGCTGGAGCGGCTCGCGGGCCTCTCGGCGGGCGATGACCTCCCAGTACCGGGCGTCGAAGTCGGAGTCCTTGACGGAGTGCAGCTCACCGCGCTTGACGCCGTGCACGAACGCGGCGAGTTCCTCCGCGTCGGTGCGCGGCGAGGGCACGCCGGCGTCGGCGAGCCGCTGGGTGGCCTGGGCCACCTCCGCGAGCAGCACGCTGCGGGGGCTTGGGGGTCGCCCCCCAAATGACTGCTGCACGCAAGTCCTCCGGTGCTCGGTACTCCTGTGTGTCCTTACGCGGCGGCTGTGTCCTTACGCGGCGGCCAGCTTGGCGGCCGAGTCCGCGTCGACACAGGCCTGGATCACCGCGTCGAGGTCGCCGTCCAGGACCTGGTCCAGGTTGTACGCCTTGAAGCCGACACGGTGGTCCGAGATGCGGTTCTCCGGGTAGTTGTACGTACGGATCTTCTCGGAGCGGTCGACGGTGCGGACCTGGCTGCGGCGGGCGTCGGCGGCGTTCCTCTCCGCTTCTTCCTGCGCTGCTGCGAGCAGCCTGGAGCGCAGGATACGCAGTGCCTGCTCCTTGTTCTGCAACTGGCTCTTCTCGTTCTGGCAGGAGGCGACGACTCCGGTCGGGATGTGCGTGATGCGCACGGCGGAGTCGGTGGTGTTGACGGACTGCCCGCCCGGCCCGGAGGAGCGGTAGACGTCGATGCGGAGGTCGTTCGGGTTGATCTCGACGTCGATCTCCTCGGCCTCGGGGGTGACGAGGACACCGGCGGCGGAGGTGTGGATACGGCCCTGGGACTCGGTGGCGGGGACGCGCTGCACGCGGTGCACGCCGCCCTCGTACTTCAGGCGGGCCCACACGCCCTGTCCGGGCTCCGTGGCGCCCTGGCCGCCCTTGGTCTTCACGGCCACCTGGACGTCCTTGTAGCCGCCCAGCTCGGACTCCGTGGCGTCGATGATCTCGGTCTTCCAGCCGACGCGCTCGGCGTACCGCAGGTACATGCGCAGCAGGTCGCCGGCGAACAGGGCCGACTCGTCGCCGCCCGCGCCCGCCTTGATCTCGAGGATGACGTCCTTGTCGTCGCTGGGATCGCGCGGGACGAGGAGAAGGCGCAGCTTCTCGGTCAGCTCCTCGCGCCGCTGCTCCAGCTCCTTGACCTCGGCCACGAAGTCGGGGTCGTCGGCGGCGAACTCGCGCGCGGTCTCGATGTCGTCGCCCGTCTGCGTCCAGGAGCGGTACGTGGCGACGATCGGGGTGAGCTCGGCGTAACGCTTGTTCAGCTTGCGCGCGTTGGCCTGGTCGTTGTGGACCGACGGGTCGGCGAGCTTCTTCTCCAGGTCGGCGTGCTCGGCGACGAGTTCCTCGACGGCCTCGAACATCTTGGGCTCCTGTGCAGGGACGGGGGTGAAGGGCGGGCGACCAAAAACGCCGGTCCCGGAGCGCCCGGTGAGGGGGCGCGTCCGCGGACCGGCGAAATGGGGCTCGCTACTTCTTGGAGCCGGCGGCCTTGCCGAAGCGGGCCTCGAAGCGGGCCACGCGGCCACCGGTGTCGAGGATCTTCTGCTTGCCCGTGTAGAACGGGTGGCACTCGGAGCACACGTCGGCACGGATCGCGCCGGACTCGATGGTGCTGCGGGTGGTGAACGACGCGCCGCAGGTGCAGCTGACCTGCGTCTCGACGTACGCGGGGTGGATGTCGCGCTTCAAGGTGTCTCCTAGGTTTCGGGAGGGCGCCGGGTCGCTGCCGCGGGGTGCGGGAGCGTGAACCGGGGCCGACGTACCAGTCTGCCAGGACTGGGGCCATCCCCCAAAACCGGGGGATGCCGTTGTTTGTTCCCCGTGTCCCCTACCGGCCGCTCACGACACCCTTGGCCTCACCCGTCGCCGTGCCCTTCGTGGCGCTCTTCGGGATCGGCTTGTCGTTCTGGAGGGCCTTCCAGATCTCGTCGGCCTTCTGCTCCTGGAGGAGGACACGGTTGGGGTCGGCCGGGTCGTAGGCCACCGGCATCGTGACCATGTGCATGTGGGACGGGGTGATGCTTTGGAGGCCGCTCGCGAAAGACGCGAGCTTGTTGACCGAGCCGAGGTCGGAGTCGGTCGTCACCGTCTTGGTCGCGGTCTCCGCGAGGTCGAGCAGCTTCTTCGGGTTCGTGAAGACGCCGACGTCCTTGACCTGGTTGACCAGGGCCTTGATGAAGGCCTGCTGGAGCTGGATGCGGCCGAGGTCGGAGCCGTCGCCGACGCCGTGCCGGGTGCGGACCAGGCCGAGGGCCTGCTCGCCGTCGAGTCTGTGGGTGCCGGCCTTCAGCTTCAGGTGGCTGTCGGGGTCGTCGATGCTCTTGGTCGTGGTGACCTCGACGCCGCCGAGGTCGTCGATGAGCCTCTGGAAGCCGGCGAAGTCGACCTCCAGGTAGTGGTCCATGCGCAGGTCGGTGATCGACTCGACGGTCTTCACGGCGCAGGCGGCCCCGCCGGTGGAGTACGCGGAGTTGAACATCACGCCGTTCGCGGCGGGGTGCTCGTCACCCTTGGTGTCCGTGCACGAGGGCCGGTCGATGAGGGTGTCGCGCGGGATGGAGACCACGCTGGCCTTCTTGTGCCCCTTGTAGACGTGCACGATCATCGCCGTGTCGGAGCGGGCGCTGCCGTCGTCGGTGCCGCCGCCGAGCTTCTTGTTGCCGCCGGCGCGGGTGTCGGAGCCGAGGACGAGGATGTTCTCCGAGCCGTTGTCGGCCTTCTTGGGCCGGTCCGTGCCGAGGGCCTGGTCGATGTCGACGCTCTTGAGGTTGCCGTTGAGCTTGAAGTACATGTAGCCCGCCCCGGCGCCGCCCACGGCGACGATGCCCGCAGCGGTCCAGGCCGTCACCATCAGGGCCCTGTGGCGCTTACGGGGCTTGCGGCGTCGGCCCTTGGCGCGGTGGCGCGGCCCGGTGGTGCCGGTATCGCCCGGTATACCCGGACCCGGCGTGCTCTCGGCAGACATGTGCTCCTCAGCTCGTCTACGGTCGGTTACCCCCTGCGGTCAGTGCCAGGCGTGCTCGGTCGGGGACTTCCTCCTGGCACCATCGTCACTCCGCCTGGTCAGACGGAGAAACTCGGGAAAGGGTTGCACAACGGACTGTGCCCACCGCGTGCGGCGGTGGGCACAGTCCGTGGTCGACCGTCGCGGGACGTACCCCGCTCACCTGCAATTTCAGCCAAAGATGTCGTACTGCTTGAAATCGGTACCGAGAGAGATCCTTGTGGCGAAGATCTCGCTGGTCGCCTTGCCGGTGCCCTTGTAGAGGTAGAGCGTCCCGCCGGGGGTGCGGGCCAGGAAGTCGGCCTTGCCGTCGCCGGTGATGTCGCCGGTGGCGTCGAATGCGTTGTAGCCGCTCCAGGTGCGCACCTTGACCCGGGCCGAGAAGGCGCCCGAGCCGGCCTTGCCGGTGCCCTTGTAGAGGTACACGTAGCTGCCCGACGAGCTGCGGGCGATCAGGTCGGTCTTGCCGTCCCCGGTGAAGTCGCCGTGGCCGCGCACGGAGTTGTACTGGTTCCAGCCGGAGTTCACCTTGACGCGGGGCGCGAAGGTGCCGTTGCCCTTGCCCGGGTAGATCCACATCACGCCCGCCGAGTCGACCGAGAGCAGGTCGGGCAGGTAGTCGCCGGTGACGTCACCGGGGGTGATGATGCGGGTGCGGGTCTTCCAGTTGTCGGCGATCTGCTTGGTGGCTCCCGTACGGCTGGAGTACCAGAAGACGTCGCCGTCGCTGCTGCGCCGGTGGACCAGGTCCTGGTAGCCGTCGCGGTCGAGGTCCGTCTGCAGGACGACGTTGAAGCCGCCCCAGTTGTCCCAGGACTCGCGGGCGGCGAAGGACGTGCCCTTGGAGTCCTTCGAGTAGCCCGTCTTGGTGGAGGCGTTGCGCACCCACAGGTCGGCCTTGTGGTCGCCGCTGATGTTGGTGTCGTCGAGGCGGGGATAGGTGGCGCCGACGTAGGTGCTGACCTTGCTGAAGACGCTGTAGGCGCCCTTGGCGACGCAGTCGGTCACGCCCCAGGAGACGACACCGACGATGCGGTTGTTGACGACCAGGGGGCCGCCGGAGTCGCCGTTGCAGGCGGTGGTGGTGCCGGTGTCGCTGCCGGTGGCGGGCTTGCCCGCGCAGACCATGTGACCCTTGACGAAGTCCCTGCCGTACGCGCCGGCGCAGGTGGTGTCGGACTGCATGGGCAGCGTGGCCGTCTTCAGCGTCTCGGAGATGTCGTCGCTGGTGGAGCTGGTGCGGCCCCAGCCGTAGACCTTGGCGCTGGTGCCGGCTTTGTACGACGTGGTGTCTCCGGACGTCGTCATACGGATCGGGGTGGCCTTGACCGGTTCGTCCAGGGTCAGCACCGCGATGTCGTTGTCGATGGTCGTCGCGTTGTACGAGGGGTGGTTCCACTGCCGCAGGACGCCCCGCGGCGTGCCGCCGTGCAGGTCGGTCCCATCGGCCGAGGGCAACTGGGCGGTGCCTGTGATGACGGTGCCGCCGGCATTCCAGTCGTAGCCCTTGACGCAGTGCGCGGCGGTGAGGATCTTCGTTGGCGCGACGACGGCGCCGCCGCAGAAGAAGCCGATGTCGTCGCTGGTGCTGGAGGTGCCCCGGCGGTCGGAGTAGAAGAGCTGCGCCATCCACGGGGCCGTGCTGATGGTGGTCGCGCTGCCGCCGATGATCTTCGGGTCGACGGTGGAGGGGCTCGTGTTCGTGCTCGTGCTCGTGCTCAGCGACGTCTTGCTCGTCCTGCCCGCGACGTCGTCACCGGCCATGGCGCCCGCGACGCGCTTCTGCAGCTCGGCGAGCGACGGCGAGCTGGTGGCGGGCTTGACCGTCGGCTGCGGCAACGGGGCGGCCACGCCGGCGGACGTCGTCAGCAGCGCGGCGGCCACGGCGGCGGCCACACCGGCCGCGGCGACGGGAAGGGCGATGCGTATCCGGCGTCTGTGCCGACCGCCCCCAGGCATGGGTCTACCCACGAATGTCCCCCCTCGGGATCACATGTTCGAAGAGAGCGTGATCCTACCCTTGCGCGGACAGCACAAAGGGCCGCCCCGTTTTCGGGAGCGGCCCTCTTGCGCGATGCCTGCCTCAGTCGCCGTTGCCCGGCGTCGGAGTGGTCTTCTGGATCTGCATCAGGAACTCGGCGTTCGACTTCGTCTGCTTCATCTTGTCGAGGAGCAGCTCGACGGCCTGCTGCTGGTCGAGGGCGTGCAGCACCCGGCGCAGCTTCCAGACGATGGACAGTTCGTCGCTGGCGAGCAGGATCTCTTCCTTACGGGTGCCGGACGCGTCGACGTCCACCGCCGGGAAGATGCGCTTGTCGGCGAGCTTCCGGTCGAGCTTGAGCTCGGCGTTGCCGGTGCCCTTGAACTCCTCGAAGATGACCTCGTCCATGCGGGACCCGGTGTCCACCAGGGCGGTGGCGAGGATGGTCAGCGAGCCGCCGTCCTCGATGTTGCGGGCCGCACCGAAGAAGCGCTTCGGCGGGTACAGGGCCGTCGAGTCGACACCACCGGACAGGATGCGGCCGGAGGCCGGGGCGGCGAGGTTGTACGCACGGCCCAGACGCGTGATGGAGTCCAGCAGGACGACCACGTCGTGACCCAGCTCGACCAGCCGCTTGGCACGCTCGATGGCGAGCTCCGCGACCGTGGTGTGGTCCTCGGCCGGGCGGTCGAAGGTCGAGGAGATGACCTCGCCCTTGACCGACCGCTGCATGTCGGTGACCTCTTCCGGACGCTCGTCGACGAGGACGACCATCAGGTGGCACTCGGGGTTGTTGTGCGTGATCGCGTTGGCGATCGCCTGCATGATCATGGTCTTGCCGGTCTTCGGCGGGGCCACGATCAGACCGCGCTGGCCCTTACCGATGGGCGAGACCAGGTCGATGATGCGGGTGGTGAGAACGCCCGGGTCCGTCTCCAGGCGGAGGCGGTCCTGCGGGTACAGCGGCGTCAGCTTGTTGAACTCCGGGCGGCCGCGGCCGTGTTCGGGCGCCATGCCGTTGACGGAGTCCAGGCGGACCAGCGCGTTGAACTTCTCGCGGCGCTCGCCTTCCTTCGGCTGGCGGACGGCACCGGTGATGTGGTCGCCCTTGCGCAGGCCGTTCTTGCGCACCTGGGCGAGGGAGACGTACACGTCGTTCGGCCCGGGCAGGTAGCCGGACGTGCGGATGAAGGCGTAGTTGTCGAGGATGTCCAGGATGCCCGCGACGGGGATCAGGACGTCGTCCTCGGCGATCTGCGGCTCGGAGGAGGCGATGTCGTCGCGGCCGCGACGGCCACGGCGGTCGCGGTAACGCCCGCGACGGCCACGCCGGCCGCCCTCGAAGTCGTCGTCGTCCTGCTGGCGGTCACGGTCCTGACGGCCGCCGCCCTGCTGGTTCTGCTGGCCGCGCTGGCCACCCTGCTGGTCGTCGCCCTTGTTGCCGCGGCGGTCGCGATCACGGCCACCGTCACGCTCACGGCCGCCGTCCCTGTCCCGGCCGCGGTCACGGCGGTCGCGACGACGGCCCTCGCCGCCCTCGCCCCCGTCGGACTTGGCGTCGTTCTGGGACTGCTGCTGCGGCTGTGCCTGCGACTCGCCCTTGGACTCGTTCTTCGCCTCGGCGGCGACCGTCTCGGGAGCGGCGGCGGCCGGCGAACCGGCGTCGGCGGTGGCCCGGCGACGGCGGCGCTCGGAGGGCGCGTCATCTCCCCCACGCTCGGCTTCGCTCGCGCGGGAGGGGCCCCCAGCGGGCTGGCCGGGAATGTCGATCTGCTGCTGGGCAACGGCCTTCTGGGCCTTGTCGGCCTTCTCGGCGGGGGCCTCGGGGGCCTGCTTCGCGTCCGCCTTCTTCTCCGCCTTCTCGGCGTTGTCCCCCGTACGGGTCCGGGAGGTGGCGCGGCGCTTCGGCTTGGCCTCGGCGGGGGCCTCGGCCTTCGCCGCCGGAGCGGCGCCGCCGGACGCCTGCGCCTCCTTGATGACCTCGATCAGCTGGCTCTTGCGCATACGCGCTGTGCCCCTGATACCGAGGCCGGATGCGACCTGTTGCAGCTCGGCCAGCACCATGCCCTCGAGGCCGGTACCGCGGCGCCGCCGGGAGCCGGCACCGGTGGCAGGCGCGGAGGCGTCCGTGGCGGGCGCGGCAGCGGTCTCCTCGACACGTGCGCCCATCAGATCGGTGGTGTCGCTCACGAAGGGTCCTTCCCTGGAGCGGACGTCGGCCTGTCTGGCTCGGCGACCGGTTGTGCTGTCCGGCTTCGGTCCGTTTGGTGTGAACCGTGCCGGGGCGGTGGTCCGCCTCAGCGGCGGAGGAATCTGGTGATGGCGCTTCCATGTGCCGTGACACCCAGTGTCAGTGTCACGCGGCGTGGTCGCACCGGTTCCGGAGCGTGCCCTGCGCCCCGCTCAGTGTCCGTGTACGGCGTACGGTCCGACGTACGGAACACAGTGCGGCTTGGGGGGCTCCCGGAAGAATGTCTGTCCCGGACGGGGACACGAGGCACCTCGCCGTGGTGGGGTCGGGTGCAGACTTGAGGTTAACACTACCGGATCCAACAAACATTCCCCCTCTCGAAATCCGGCAACCGTGCGCTTTCAAATGTCGGTGGAGGTCGCGAGCGGCAGCACGATCGCGCCCTGCGGATCGAGGCTCAGCCGGTTGGCGGCCCAGTCCGCGCCCGCCAGGGCCTCGACCTTGTCGGCGGTGCCAGGGTCGGCCAGGGCCATGACCGTCGGGCCGGCGCCGGAGATCACCGCGGGGACGCCCTCGGCCCGCAACCGCTCCACCAGTGCCGCGCTCTCGGGCATGGCCGGGGCGCGGTACTCCTGGTGCAGGCGGTCCTCGGTGGCGGGCAGCAGCAGCTCGGGGCGCCGCGTCATGGCCTCGACGAGCAGGGCGGCCCGGCCCGCGTTGGTGGCTGCGTCGACGTGCGGCACGGTGCGCGGCAGCAGGCCGCGCGCTGTTTCGGTGAGTACCGGCTTTCCGGGTACGAAAACCACCGGAACGATGGAATCGGCGGGCTCCATCCTGATGGCCCGGGCCGCGCCGCCCTCCATCCAGGACAGGGTGAAGCCGCCCAGCAGACACGCGGCGACGTTGTCGGGATGGCCCTCGATCTCGGTGGCGAGCTCCAGCAGCGCCGTGTCGTCGAGCTTGGCCTCGGCGCCTATGGTCACGGCACGGGCGGCGACGATGCCGGCGCAGATGGCGGCCGAGGAGGAGCCCAGGCCCCGGCCGTGCGGAATGCGGTTGGCGCAGACGATCTCCAGGCCGCGCGGCTGTCCGCCCAGCAGGTCGAAGGCGGTGCGCAGGGAACGTACGAGAAGGTGCCGCTCGTCGCGCGGGAGTGTCTCGCTGCCCTCACCCGCGATGTCGATGTGCAGCCCGGAGTCGGCCACCCGGACGACCACGTCGTCGTACAACCCCAGCGCGAGGCCGAGGGCGTCGAAGCCCGGGCCGAGGTTGGCGCTGGTGGCGGGGACGCGCACCCGGACGGCGGCGGCTCGGAACGCTGGACCGGCCATCGCTCGATGACTCTCCTTGAGCTGCGTGATTGTCGAATGACGTGGGACGGACATTCGATGGTGTACGAGAACCCTGGGGGCCGCGGAGACGGCGTGGCTCCGCGGCATATGCGGCGGGCGGGTTCAGTACAGCCTATCGAAGGAAGGTTCTGTGGCGACATAGGGCGCACAGGAGGCGCACGATGCGTGTCGTAAGCCCCCTGTGCACCCCCCCGTAGGGAACCTCCCCGGTCAAGCGCCGTCTTACGCCGGACCGTGTCGGGCGTTACACCGGCGCTCGGTGCGTCGGCGCATGTCAGACCAGGCCGAGGCGCTCCGCCGCGGCCGCCGAGTCGACGGGTACGGTGACCGGCTGCGGGGCACCGGCGACGGCCCAGTCGGGGTCCTTCAGGCCGTTGCCCGTGACGGTGCACACGATCCGCTGCCCCGGGTCGACCTTGCCCTGCTCGGCGGCCTTCAGCAGACCGGCGACGGACGCGGCGGACGCGGGCTCGACGAAGACACCCTCCTGCGAGGCCAACAGCCGGTAGGCGCGCAGGATCTCACGGTCCGTCACCTCGTCGATGAAGCCGCCCGACTCGTCCCGCGCGGCGAGCGCGTACTGCCAGGAGGCCGGGTTGCCGATGCGGATGGCGGTGGCGATGGTCGACGGGTCCTTGACGACCTCGCCGCGCACGATCGGGGCGCTGCCGGAGGCCTGGAAACCCCACATCCGGGGGGTCCGGGTGGCGACGCCGTCGGCGGCGTACTCCTGGTAGCCCTTCCAATAGGCCGTGATGTTGCCCGCGTTGCCCACCGGCAGGACGTGGATGTCGGGCGCGTCGCCGAGCATGTCGACGATCTCGAACGCGGCGGTCTTCTGCCCCTCGATGCGCACCGGATTGACCGAATTGACCAGAGCGACAGGGTAGTTGTCGCTCAGGCCGCGCGCGAGCGTGAGGCAGTCGTCGAAGTTGCCGTCGACCTGGAGGATCTTCGCGCCGTGCACGAGGGCCTGGCCCATCTTGCCGAGCGCGATCTTGCCCTGCGGCACGAGCACGGCGCAGACCATCCCGGCCCGCACGGCGTACGCGGCGGCGGAGGCGGACGTGTTGCCGGTGGAGGCGCAGATGACGGCCTTCGCGCCCTCCTCCTTGGCCCGCGTGATGGCCATGGTCATACCGCGGTCCTTGAAGGACCCGGTCGGATTCGCGCCCTCCACCTTGAGGTGGACCTCGCAGCCCGTGCGCTCGGAGAGCACCTGCGCGGGCACGAGCGGCGTGCCGCCCTCGCGGAGCGTCACGACCGGCGTGGTGTCGGATACCGGAAGCCGGTCCCGGTACTCCTCGATGATTCCGCGCCACTGGTGGGTCATTGCTGGTTACTCTCCTTCAACCCGCATGATGCTGGCGACACCACGCACGGTGTCGAGCTTGCGCAACGCCTCGACGGTCCCGGTGAGGGCGGCGTCGGACGCGCGGTGCGTGACGACGACGAGGGAGGCCTCGCCGTCCTTCCCCGACTGGCGAACCGTATCGATCGAGACTCCGTGCTCGGCGAAAACGGTCGCGACCTGGGCGAGAACACCCGGTTTGTCGGCCACGTCGAGGCTGATGTGGTAGCGCGTGACCACGTCGCCCATGGGCGACACCGGCAGCGCGGCATAGGCGGACTCGCCCGGTCCGGTCGCGCCGCCGATCCGGTTGCGGCAGACTGCGACGAGGTCTCCGAGCACGGCCGAGGCCGTGGGGGAACCGCCCGCTCCGGGGCCGTAGAACATGAGCTGCCCGGCGGCGTCGGACTCGACGAACACGGCGTTGTAGGCGCCGCGCACGGAGGCCAGCGGGTGGCTCAGCGGGATCATCGCGGGGTGCACGCGCGCGGTGACGGACGCCCCGTCCGCGGCCCGCTCGCAGATGGCGAGCAGCTTGATGGTGCAGCCCATCTCCTTCGCGGAGGCGAAGTCGGCCGCCGTCACCTCGGTCATGCCCTCGCGGTAGACGTCGTCGAGGCGCACGCGCGTGTGGAACGCGATACCGGCGAGGATGGCGGCCTTGGCGGCGGCGTCGAAGCCCTCGACGTCGGCGGTCGGGTCGGCCTCGGCGTATCCGAGGGCGGTGGCCTCGTCGAGGGCCTCCTGATACCCGGCGCCCGTCGAGTCCATCTTGTCGAGGATGAAGTTGGTCGTGCCGTTGACGATGCCCATCACCCGGTTGATCTTGTCGCCGGCGAGGGACTCGCGCAGCGGCCGGATCAGCGGGATGGCACCGGCGACGGCGGCCTCGTAGTAGAGGTCCTTGCCGTGCTCGTCGGCGGCGGCGTGCAGGGCCGCTCCGTCCTGGGCGAGCAGCGCCTTGTTGGCGGAGACGACGGAGGCGCCGTGCTCGAAGGCGGTGGTGATGAGGGTCCGCGCGGGCTCGATGCCGCCGATCACCTCCACGACGACGTCGATGTCGCCGCGTTTGACGAGGGCGGTGGCGTCGGTGGTGACGAGGGCCGGGTCGATGCCTTCCCTGACCCTGTCGGGCCGCCGCACGGCCACGCCCGCCAGCTCCACGGGGGCCCCGATCCGGGCCGTGAGGTCGTCGGCGTGCGTCGTCATGATGCGCGCCACCTCTGAGCCGACCACTCCACAGCCCAGCAGCGCCACCTTCAGCGGACGCGTACGCATCATCCGACCTCGTTTCCTCTTTACCGTCTACGGTGCAACCAGTCTCACTCACCGGACGGGAGTTTCTGCCCCCGGTCCGGATCGTGAGATGTCTATTTCATTTGTACGAGGGCGGAAGACAGGAGATCTTCCGCCCCGTGCCCTTGGGCCTCTCGCTCAGCCGACGTCGAGACGCAGCAGGTCCTCCTCCGTCTCGCGGCGGACGATCACCCGGGCCTCGCCGTCCCGCACGCTGACGACCGGCGGCCGCAGCACGTGGTTGTAGTTGCTGGCCATGGACCGGCAGTAGGCGCCCGTGGCCGGTACGGCGATGAGGTCACCCGGTGCCAGGTCGGCCGGCAGGAACGCGTCCTTGACCACGATGTCCCCGCTCTCGCAGTGCTTGCCGACGACCCGGGCGAGCATCGGCTCGGCGTCGGAGGTGCGGGAGACCAGCGCGACGCTGTACTCGGCGTCGTACAGCGCGGTGCGGATGTTGTCCGACATGCCGCCGTCGACGGAGACGTACGTCCGCAGCCCGTCGAGGGGCTTGGTGGTGCCCACCTCGTAGAGCGTGAAGGCGGTCGGGCCGACGATGGCGCGGCCCGGCTCGACGGAGATGCGCGGCGTGCGCAGCTGGGCGGCCTCGCACTCACGGCTGACGATCTCGCTCAGCGCCTTGGCGATCTCGTGCGGCTCGCGCGGGTCGTCGTCACTCGTGTACGCGATCCCGAGCCCGCCGCCGAGGTCGATCTCGGGCAGCTCGACGCCGTGCTCGTCGCGGACGTCCTTCAGCAGCATGACGACCCGGTGCGCGGCGACCTCGAACCCGGACATGTCGAAGATCTGCGAACCGATGTGGCTGTGGAGGCCGACGAGCTCGAGCCCGTCGAGCTGGAGGGCACGGCGTACGGCCTCGGCGGCCTGCCCGCCGGCCAGCGGGATGCCGAACTTCTGGTCCTCGTGGGCCGTGGCGATGAACTCGTGGGTGTGGGCCTCGACGCCGACCGTGATCCGGATCAGGACCTTCTGCCGCTTCCCCAGGCCCTGCGCGATGTGGGCGACGCGGGCGATCTCCTGGAAGGAGTCGAGCACGATGTGCCCCACACCGGTCTCGACGGCCCTGGTGATCTCGTCGACGGACTTGTTGTTGCCGTGAAAGGCGATGCGGTCGGCGGGCATGCCGGCGGACAGGGCGGTGGCCAGCTCGCCGCCGGAGCAGACGTCGACGTTCAGCCCTTCCTCGTGCAGCCAGCGCACGACGGCACGGGACAGGAACGCCTTGCCGGCGTAGTAGACGTCGGCGTCGGTGCCGAACGCGGTGCGCCAGGCACGCGCGCGGGCCCGGAAATCGGTCTCGTCGAGGATGTAGGCCGGGGTGCCGAACTCCTCGGCGAGCTGCGTGACAGGGATCCCTCCGACGGTGGCGACACCGTGCTCGTCACGCGTCACGGTCTGCGCCCAGACCTTGGGGTCCAGCTCGTTGAGGTCGGCGGGCGGGGCCGAGTAGTGGCCCTCGGGGAGGACGTCGGCGTGACGGGGCCCGGCGGGGTGGGCGGAACGGCTCATGATCGGTCGTCTTTCAGAGATGGTCGGGTGCGTCGATGCCGAGCAGGGACAGGCCACCGGCCAGCACCGCCCCGGCGGCTTCGGCGAGAGCGAGCCGGGCACGGTGGGCGGCCGAGGGTTTCTCGTCGCCGAGGGGCAGCACGCCCGGGAGCAGCGGCAGCGTGGCGTCGGCGACGGTGACGAGATGCCGGGCCAGGCGGTCGGGGCCGCGGTGGGCGGCGGTGGCGGCGAGGACGCGGGGGTGGTCGCCGAGTGCGGCGAGCAGCGCCTCCGCGTCGCTCACGGGGCCGGGCTCGGGGTGGAAGCCCAGGTCGGCGGCGTTGCGCAGGAGCGCCCGGGTGCGGGCGTGGGCGTACCGGACGCGGAAGAGGGGGTTGGCCTCCCGCTGAACCAGATGATCGCCGGTGATCCGGGGCCGGTCGTGCACGGCCGGGTACAGCAGCGCCCAGCGGGCGGCGTCACGGCCGAGGGGCAGGGGGTCGGCCGGTGCGGGGACGGCGTGGAGGGTGATGTCGAGGTCGGGGAGGGAGCCGGGGTAACTGCCGGAATGGCCGGCATCCACACCGAGGCCGGTCTCCCACTCCGGCGCGAGAGGGCCGTCGCACATGACGCGTACGAGGTCACCCTGGCTGCGCAGCACGCGGGCCAGGGCATCCGCGACGACGACGGCACGGACCTCCGCCGGGCACCGGAGCCGCACGATGGTCCCGCTGAACCCCTCGGCGTGGCCGTACCGCCGCCCGCGCCGCAGGATCTCCTCGACGAGGAGCGCGGAGGCGTCGCGCTCCAGACTGAAGTTGAGAAATCCGGGCCCGGTGACGACGACATCGTCAATGAAGGCCTCACCGGCGAGCCGTGCCCTGAGGATCTCTGCCACGCGCCGCGGCGGCTGTCCTGCCGCGCCGGCCAGCTGGAGGGCGATGCCGGTGGCGTAGTCACCGCAGCCTCCGGGCCCCGGCGGAGTGACCACGGCCCGCTCCGGCACGGTCACGCTGAGCTCACCCTCGTCGACAGCGCGGCGCACGGCGTGCAGCACGGTGCGGGAGAGCTCGACGGGGGTCACGGGGACAAGCGTATGGGAGGAAGGGGGTGGGTATGCGAACCGGTTTTGCAGAGGGTCCGGGATGTGGACGGGGCCCTCGACCACGGATCGCTCAGCGAGCCATTCACACCATTCACAGAGGACGGATCAACTGCCGGCACTCCCGGCCCGCTCGGCCTCCCCCGCACCGAGGACGGACCCGTAAGCAGGCGCGCTCCCACCACCGCCCCCTTGCCTCCCCCCGCCCCGCTCCCGCTCGATCAACTGCCGCACCATCCCGACGAGTTCGGCGGGCTCGAACGGCTTGGCGAGGAAGGCGTCGACGCCCACCTCCAGCCCGGCCTCGACCTCGTACTGGGTACAGGCACTGATGATGGCGAGGGGCACGTCACGGGTCCGCGGATCGGCTCGCAGACGGGCGGCGGTCCGGATCCCGTCCAGCCGGGGCATGACGACGTCGAGGGTCACTGCATCGGGCCGCACCTGATGAACGACATCAAGACATTCGGCACCATCGGCCGCGGTCACGACCTCCAGCCCCTCCAGCTCGAGGTTGACCCTGATCAACTGCCGGATGACCTTGTTGTCGTCCACAACAAGCACCCGGCCCGACGCGCCTGGCACAACTCGAGAGTAGGTCGACCCCGGCCACCGCGTCCGGGTTTTCCCCACTTCCACCCCGACCGAGCGACCCACAACCCCGCCCCTGACAGCGGAAACCCGTTCATGACCACCCCGGGGGAGCTGGTAGTGTTCTACCCGTCGCCGCGAGCAACGCGACGGACACGCCCCCGTAGCTCAGGGGATAGAGCAACGGCCTCCGGAGCCGTGTGCGCAGGTTCGAATCCTGCCGGGGGCACCCTGTATGAGGTGCCCAAAGACCCCGCCATCAGCGCTTTCGCTGAGACGGGGTCTTCGCGTATGTGCAGGCGTATGCCGGTCGGAGCGGCTGTATGTCGGGGGCTGTGGACTATCCGTGGACTGGCCGCAGGCCAGGAATCCGCAGGTCAGGCCCGGAAACGCCGAGGCCCCCGGACCGTAGTCCAGGGGCCATCATGCCGCAGGTCTGTGTGTCGGAGGTGTGTCGGGATCAGGACCCGTCGCCGTGCTCGTCCTCCTGGCCGTCGTCCTCACCGAGGAGCTCGGCGATCCGGCGGTTGGCGATGTCCTGACGGCCGTCGAGGCACTTCGCGTACCGGCTCAGCAGCACTTCGACGCTGTTGCCCGCGCGCTCCGCGACCTCGGTGGGGTCGACGCCCGCGTTGAGCCAGGAGGAGAGCGCGGCGTGCCTCAGGTCGTACGGCCGAGCGGCCAACGGCGAAGCCACCTGTTCCGGCGTGAGCGCCAGGTGCCGGGCCTCGTCCCAGACGCGCCAGTACGTAGTGGAGGCGACCACTCCCCCGCGTTCGTTGGCGAACAGCCGCCCGTCCTCGGCGGTGCCGAACTCATCGATGTGGGCGATGAGCATGCGGACGAGGCGAGGCGGGATGGGGACGATGCGCGTTTCGTTCGCGGAGCGATTCTTGAGGCCGCGGTTGTCGTGAACCTCCCCGGTCCCGGTCCAGCGCTTCCCAACGGTCGGCCGGGTCTTCTCCAGGATCAGCGAACCCCACCCGGAGTCCGGCAGCGTGCAGTCCGGACGACGCAGCGCCACAGCTTCCGCCGGCCGAAGCCCACCGAAGTACATGCAGGCGAAGAGCGCGACCAGGCGCCGCCCACGGGCCCTGCGGTAACCGCCGACGTAAGAGACGGCGGCCAGGAGCTCGCGTGCCTGCCGAGGGTTCACCACGACCCGGCGGTCGACTTCCTTGGTCACCTTCGGCGGCTTCCACTTCACGAGCGTGACCGGGTTCTCCGGGAGCTCCCCCAGTTCGACCGCGTACGCGAGGGCGTTGAAGAGGACCGCGCGCTTGCGGCGTACCGTCTCGGCGGCCGCTGGAGCGCCCGACAGCTTGAGCTTGAGCGAGTCGAGGACGCGGCGGATGTCTGCCGGATTCTTGAGCGTCGCCAACGGCAGTGAGGCCTTGGCCACCCAGCGAAGAGCGTTGGCGATGTCGACCGGTGGAGCTTCCTCGTCCGAGGCTTGGACGACGAAAGCCCAGCCCCGCAGCGCACGGCGCAAGACGTCGTCAGCCGGCCGCCCCGGGCGATCGCCCAACAGCTGAGTCGTGACGAGGGTCATCGTCTCGTTCAGGCTGTCGCGGGAGTTTGGAGCCGCGTGCGGCCACTTCATGGCGACGTATGCCCGCGCGAACTCGTACCAGGTGCGAGACGCTTTGGCGGGTGCCATGGAGTCTGGCAGACCGGTTTCCGTGTCGAATGCCTCGCCCTTCTGGGCGGCCCGAAGCAGCTTGGCCCGGAAGTTGTCGGCGAGTGCCTTCGTCCGGAAGGTATCGGAGAACGGCGGGGCATCGCCGACCTTCCATCGCACGTCATACGACGGCGTCTTGTACGGCCGCTTGCGGATGCCCCACACCCTCACGTCATGCGACTTCACGCCGCCTCCGCGAGCCCGTGGAGCCAGGCGTCGAAGTCACTGCGCCATACGCGGAGCTCACCGTTCGGAAGCTTGATCGCCTCCGGAGCCTGCCCCAGTTCGCGCCAGCGGTAGAAGGTTCGGCGGGACACTCCGCCGAGCTCGGCGAGGATCTGCGGGACAGTCATCAGTTCGTCCCGTCGGCGGTCCATGTCGGTTCTCCTTCCGTTCCGGGGGCGGGTTCGAGGGATGCGGCAAGCCAGGCTTCGGTGTCCGAGAGGCCGGTTCCGGCGAAGACCCAGTGCGCGAGGACGTACGTCGTCTCCGGCTCGGGGCCGTTGGCTGCTGCGGTTTGTGCGCGGCGCCATTCGGCGCGGGCGTCGCGGAGGGCACCGAGGGTGGTGGAGTAGCGGCGGGACTTGGTGGAGAAGTGGCCGCGGAATCCGAGCATGTGAGCCCAGGCGCGCAGGCGGAGGTGTTCGAGGTCCTTGCGTGCGCCGAGGGTCCAGGCGGTGCGGATCATGCGGCGGGCGTGGTCGCTGATGTCGAGCTGGGCGAGTTCGGCGGCGAACTTGAGCGGTCGGTCCAGAGCTCCCGTCGCGGTCTCCGCACCCTTGGTGGCGTACTTGGCGATGTAGGCGGCGACGGCCCGTTCGGTCAGCTCCTGGCCGTCGTTGAAGTCGGCCGAGCGGATGGTGCGGACGTCGAGTTGGCGGCCGAAGGCGAAGGTGTGGCTGCGGCCCTCGATGGTCGGGCCGTCCACGCGAACCCTGGCAGCGGCAGCGCGGATGGCGTTCGTGAGCAGCTCGGCCGTGGCCCAGGTAGGGGGTGGGGTGTCGCCGCCGCTGGGTCCGTCGATGCGGATGACGGCGTGGAAGTGGACCGCGCCGCGCTTCTGGTACTCGGCGACCTTGGCGAAGCTCACGCGGGCGTGCTCGCGGAAGCGCCGCTGGGACAGGCCGGCGCGCTTGGCGACCTCTCGGCGCAGGTAGGTGGAGAAGCGCCGCCAGAGCGGACCGGCGTGGGCGTTCCAGAGAACGGCGGCTTCGTAGTCGTAGGTGTCCGGGTCGAGCGGGGAGCCGAGTACGTCGTCGTCCTGGTCGTGGTGGGTGCCGCATCGGCAGGGGCGGCCGCTGGAGGGGCGGTTGTGGACCGGGCCGAAGCTCGGCGCGGTGAAGGTGGCGAACACGCGCGGGTGTGTGGCGACGTGTTCGGGAATGCCCTTGCCGCCGCGCAGGCCGGAGGTGATCAGGTGGAAGGTGTCGCGGCGGTACACCTCGGCGCAGGCCGCGCAGCGGGTCGTGCGGCGGTTGTTGCAGCGGACGAGGAGTTGCCCGGCCGGGAGGCTGGACGAGTCGAGGCGATGGAGGACGTTGCCGATCTCGCCGGTCGTGGTGTCGACGTCGTACTCGGTGCGGTGACCGTCGAGGCGGATCGGGTTGGTGCAGCCGCCGAGTCCGGAGAGCTGGCGGAGGATACCCGGCAGCGTGCCCTGCGCGGCCAGGTTCGCGAGTTCCGGAAGTGGGGCCGGAGTAGTGCGGGCGAAGATGGCGTTTCCCCTTCTGACTGGCTCGGTCGGGAGGAACAGGCCCCGGGGCGTCGAAATGCTTGGTCGTGTGCCGCCGCCCCGGAGGCCGACGCGGTTCAGCGGCGGTGGTCGCGGAGCATGGAGCGCAGGACGACGGCGGCCACGGCAACGGAGATCGCCGTGACGGCGACGGCCGCCAGGAGCGCGGTGAGGACGACTCCACCGACGACCAAGGCCACGACGGTCTTCTCATCGACGGACACCGACGGGAGCGAGCGCCGTACGGGTGCCGTCTCGGTCGGCGTGTGGGTGTGAGCGGGCGGCGGGGTCGGGCTGTCGGGGTACTTCGGGAGGAACACGGAGGTCTCCTTATCTACTCGTCTAGGCGTGCGAGCCGTTTATGACGGTCACGCCGGAGCGCGTGCCGGACTCGATGGCGGGTGCGAGGAAGGTGCGGGAGAGCCAGAAGCCGAAGAGGGCGATCAGGACGACGATCCAGACGCGGACGCCGAGGAACCTGACTGCTCCCCAGGCGAAGAAGCCGAGGACGACGACAAGCGGCAGGCTGACGGTCACGGAGTGAGAGTCCTTTCAGCGAACGGGGCAGCGGTGGGTACGGGCGGCCAGCTCGGCGGCCGGGCGGCTGTCGTAGTCGGTGGAGAAGCCGCAGCGCGGGGCGGTGCAGGCGGCGGTGTGCTTCTCCTGGCCCCGGCCGTCGTAGTACGTGCCGACCCGGACGGGGCCGATGCGGACGACGTTGCGGAAGCGGCGATTAGCGCTCACGAGGTCTCCTTCAGAGGTGGGTGGCGATGGCTTCGGCCATAGGTGCTGGGACGCCGAGGCGGGCGCGGAGCGTTGGGGTGTCAATGGGTGTTCCGGTACGGGTGTGGTGTTCAGCGGCGACCTTGCGAGCGTGGGCGACCAGGGCGGCCGGAACGGGCAAGGCGGGACGCTCGGGCGGCTCGTGCTCGTCGGCCGGGTGGGGCGGAGCTTGTTCGGTGGCCGGGCGTGCAGGCGGCTCGGGACGGGGTTCTGGCGCCGCCGTGCGGTCGTGGATCTCGTCGTCCCTGTCGTGATCGGCGGCCTTGTCGGGCGTTGTCGGTGCGGAGTGCGCGAGCAGCGTGCCGCCGAGGAAGGCGACCGCGGGCCAGCCCGCGACGAGGATGCGCAGCCAGGCCGGGACGTGGTTCAGGTCGAGGAGGCCGGCGGTGGCGACGTTGGCTCCGAGGGAGGCGGTGAGGGCGATGACGAACCAGCACCACCCGGCCGCTTTGGCTTCCCCGGAGCGCAGTCGGCGCCAGGCGGCGACGAGCAGCAGGTCGACGCTGATCGGGTAGGCCCAGGCTTTCCATCCGTCCTGTCCGGCCGCCGAGGCGATGTCGTGTAGGTGAGCGAAGGACAGTGCGGCAGCGATGACGGCTTGGATGAGCACCGCGTCCACGCGGGCCAGTTGGGCGCGCATGATGCGGCTCCTTCCGGGTTCAGGCATGCGAGGGGTAGGGACTTGGCGTGAGACGGTCACGCCGACCGGGTTGGTGGAGGAGGTCAGCCGGTTGCCGGGCGCGGTTCGATGACCGGGGCCTGGGATTCAACCCGGCGGTACCGTCACCTCGGGCTGGAAGGGCTTGAGTACGGTCAGGTCCGGCACCTGGTGCGCGTATTCGCGGCAGGTCTCGGCGGCGTCACCGAGGGACAGGTAAGGCGTGCGGATGCGTGACCAGCCGCCGGAGGTGTCACCTGCCACGGCGAGGCCGGGCCGTTCGGGGGCGATGGCACATGCGGCGGTGACCGCTTCGGGTGCGATGTCGCCGAGTGCCATCTTGGCGGAGGCTTCGTCGTTGACGCGGTGGCAGACGCGGCCGGTCAACTGGGCTCGCAGCATGGTGGCGCCCTTGCCGAGTTCGGCGCCGAAGCGCTGGCCGCAGACCTCCAGGTAGATGCCGGCCGCGCGGCCGAGTTGGGCGAGCCGGATGAGCTGGGTGACCATCTCGTCCCGGCGTTCCTCGTCCTTCCTGGTGGCGACGAGGAAGAGTTCAGCGACCTCGTCCACGAACAGCACGAGGGGGACGGGGCGTTCGGACTCGGGCAGTCCCCAGATGTCGGAGGTGATCTTTTCGGCCGGGGTGTCCGGGGCGATGCCCTGCCGGGCCTTGATCAGGTCGTATCGGTCTTCCATTTCCTTCACGAGCACGGGCAGCAGCTCAGCGGCCTGCTCCGGTTCGGTCGCCAGCGCGGAGAGGCGGGCCGCGAACGGCGCCAGTTCCACACCACGCTTGCAGTCGATCCCGACCAGGGCGACCGACTGAGGGGCGAGTCCGGCGATCAGGTGCCGCAGGTACATGGACTTGCCCGACAGCGTGGCCCCGAGGGTGAGTTGGTGGGGCACGGTCCGGTAGTCGCGTATGAACGGCATGGCGTCCTCCCGCAGCGCCACCGGCACCTGAAGGAACCCGGCGTCCACCTTGCGCGGCATCCGCACCTGCCGCAGCACATCGAAGCCGACCAGCCGCAGCTCAACCACACCCGGCTTGACCGTGGTCACGTACACGGAGTGAACGCCCCAGGCATGCCGCAGCCGTTCCGCCGAGGCGGCGACGTCGGCTGGTTCCTGCCCCGGAGCGAGCCGCAGACGGAGCCGCAGCCCGGTCGAGGTGGGCCGGATGATGCCCCGACGCGGCGGTACGGGACGAACTTCACGGCGGGTGGTGGCCTTGACCGCCAGCATCCGCATCCGGGACGGAGCCACGGTCAGGCCGCAGGCCTCCATGACCGAGCCGTACGAGCTGAGGAGCCGGGCCGTGGATATCGGCAGGCCGACCGTGGACCAGTACACCCCGGGATGCTTGGCCCGGGCGTAGGCGGCCCCGCCGCCGAGTGCGGCGACAGGACCACCCACTTCCAGGAGTGTCGTCAGATCGGTCATCAGGCAGCGGCCCCGTTGGCGGCCGGGAACGCGGCCGGAGTCACGGCGGCGGCCCGGTAGGCGATGCCGTGCCGCTGCTGCCCGTTGAAGACGCTCTCCCACGGCCGGGCCACCAGACCCGGAAGCGAGACCGGAGCCCCGAGCGTCAGCCCCTCGGAAACGCCGCTCTCGGGAACGGTGACCTTGATCAGCGACGATTCGCCGTCCTCCAGGTAGACGACGCCGATCGTCATCAGTTCCTCTCCGCTGGTGGCGTCCTTGGCGATCTCGCCCGTCTGCCGGTCGCGGACCTTGGGCTCGGGGGCCTCGGTCAGCAGGATCGTTGCGGCCGAGGTCTCTACACGGATGGTGCGCAAGACTTCTTCCCATCTACTCGTCTATACAAGATGCGGCGCTCGAACCCGATCTCCCGGGAACGGCAACCACCTTGCCACACCACTTGCCCACTCGTCTATACGAGTATGCCTGTTCGGGTGTACGAGTTCCTTTGCAACCATCCCGAGGACGCTCAGACAGCAGCACGGAACCGCGCGCGCTCGCCGTTGATGCGGATCAGGAAGTCCGTCATCGAGCCCCCATCTCCCTCGGAGATGAGGGCGAGACCTGCCGTGCGAATGGACTCGTCAGCAGCCAGCGCCGCTTCCCTGTCCCCTCCCAACCAGGCGTCACGTGCCTCGTCGAAGAGATGGCGAAGCGCGGTCCACCCAGGGCCGGGTTCGAAACGGCAGTCCGTCCAGAACATGTCGACCTCTTCCAACACCAGCGTTCCAACGAGTCGCTCTCCTTGAGTGAGCCTCCAGCTCTGCACAGCCTTCCTCCTCTCTATGTAGCCGGGAGCTGGTAGGACAGCACGTACGCGTCGGCTGCCATGACCGTGTCGCAGACCTCTACGGCCCGCCCTTCCTGGTCGAACGCGGTCCGCACCAGGTGAATGACCGGCACACCGGAGGCCAGCCGCAGCGTCCGAACCTCATCAGGCGAGGGCATCCGAGCACGGATCTCTTCCTCGAAGTGGTCGAGGCGGTGCCCCAGCTCCTCAAGTCGGGCATAGATGCCCCCGGGCCCTGGGTTCGGCTCGGCGATCGGCGTACCGCGCGCGATGTCGAGCGGCAGATACGAGGTGGCGAACTCCACAGGCCGCCCCTCCAGCAGATACCGGCGACGCCGGGCCAGCACCCGCCGCACGGACCCGAGCCGGGTGGAGACATCCTGACTGGCCTTCTCCTCCTTCACCTCCAGACTGTCCACCTGCGGGTGACTGCCGGCGGCGTCGGCCTCCACGATGAACGCGGACTTCCCCTGCTCGCGATGACGCCGGGCGAACCGGTCTGAGGCGAGACGCCTGACAGGCGGTCGTGGTCGCACGAAGACGCCCTTGCCGTGCTCGGCGTGCACCAGGCCCTCGCCCTGAAGGACGGAGAAGGAGTTTCGAACCGTCATACGGGAAACCCCGTAATGCTCGACAAGTTCGGCCTCGGAGGGGAGCTTTTCGCCCTCCTTGAATCGCCCACGGTCGATGGCCTCGCGCAGCTGGTCGGCGATCTGCCGGAAGACCGCACGATCGCTCGTGGGGTCGAGGTCGCCGAGGAGGCCGGAGGAAAGAGAGGGCACGTGTACTCCTTTAGGTATCTAGACGAGTGGGCGAGCTTTGTTGCTACGGTGGAGAGCCTAGCCAGCCGAGAGGGCAGAGGAACGTGAGCACCGACCGTCCGCACTCCGTGAGCGTCGCCGGAGTCATCGTCGACGACCAGGACCGCGCCCTCTTGATCAAGCGCCGCGACAACGGCCACTGGGAACCCCCAGGCGGCATCCTCGAACGCGAGGAAACCATCCCCGAGGCCCTTCAGCGCGAAGTCCTCGAAGAGACCGGCATCAAGATCGCGCTTCCCGCGACCCTGACCGGGATCTACAAGAACATGAAGGGCTTGATCGTCTCCATGGTCTTCCGCTGTGAGGCCGCCGACGGCACGCCCACCACCGGGGACGAGACCCGCGCACTGCGCTGGGCCACCCGCGAAGAAGTTATCGAACTCGCCGACGAGGCATACGCGATCCGCGTCCTGGACGCATTGGACGCTGCAGCCCCGCCGGCCATCCGCGCCCACGACGGCGTGAAACTCGTCTAGCCCGAACCCGCTGCACATGGCGGCCTACCAGCACGAAGGAACTTGTATGCACGAGTATACGAGCACCGCCCGGGTCTGGGGACTCACTTGCCCAGGATTTCCGGAGGAGGTGAGCCGGGCCCGCCGCTGGACGCGGGACATCCTGCGCGGATCTCCCCTGGCCGACGACGCCGAACTGATCGTGAGCGAGCTGAGCGCGAACGCGATCCTCCACACCGCGAGCGGCGGACTCGGCAGCTTTCACCTGGCCCTCGCGGTCTCCCCCAAGGTGGTTGCCCTGTCGGTCACCGACGAGGGAGGAATGGGCACGGCCCCGAAGGTCGAGCAGCCGAGCATGGACGCGGTACACGGCCGCGGCTTGGGCATGGTCAGCGTCATCGCACACCGGGTCGTCGTCCACGGCAGCCACAGCGGCTACACCGTCACCGCCGAACTCTTCACGGACACCCGACCGGGAGGCCACCCGTGCTGATGGACAAGCCCCAGCGAGGCTTCTGGTGCGAGTGCTGGACACAAGACGTCAACGACGAGACAGGACTGCCGGCGCTTCGGGCATCCTTCGACGCCTACTTGGCACCGCAGGCAGACAGATGGGTAGCGGTCGCCCTGCGCACGATCTCACCAGCACTCGACCCCGACGCCTCCAGCGAGGTCTGGGCCTGGCTCTATGACGGCCGCATCGAGACGCGCCGAGCCCTCTTACGCATGGAACCTTGCACGGTCTCTGTAACCCATGCCAGCACCCGCATCACATGGACGATCCGACCAGTGGTCTTCCTGCCGTTGGCCCACCGCGACGGCGTCGCTCTCCCAGCCTGCGCGTACGACTTCAATCCCCGCGCCACAGACTGAGTTACAACTTTCTCTACTGGTTCAAGGCACCCGCCGCGCACAGCGCGGCGCGCGCGGCCCGTCGCCCGGGCCGACGCTCCTGTCTACGCCCCGCTCCGGCCCGGCCGCCGGCCGCACGCCTCTGGCTCTGGGTTGCTGAGGGGAGAAACCCGCTGTGGCTGGGGCGGTCGGCTCCGCGGCTTTAGCCACCTCCCCGGTCCGGGTCCCGCGCCGAGCAAGACCAGGGGGCCACTCGTGCTCATTACGGGCAGGCCCAAAGCCTGCCCGAGTTGCCAACCAGCGTACGGCCCCCTGATCATGCTCGGCCCCAAACCGGGCAGGCCACCGGCCAAACCGCTCCGCCGACCTGCGCTGACCCAACTCGAGGCCCAACCATCAAAACCAGGACGCCCGACATACAAATCACTATGATTGGGGATACACCACAGGCGCTAATCACTCACCCTGGAAGCCGCTGAGCCATGCAGAACGATTCAACAGACGCCATCGATCAGATGAAGCATGAACTAGGCGAAGCCGACCCTAGAGTCCTGTTCGAGGCAGCTTGTAGGGAAGCCAACCTCGAAACTAAATGGTTGCAATCCGGCGAGCACATTTACTTGAGAGTCGCTTTCCCGAATGGGCGGAACAAAAGATGGCGGTCCGTGAGCACCCGAATGGCCGAACGGTACCTTGACCTAGGTTTGCGGTTTACGTTTCTGGGCGACTACGACGCGGTCCTTTTTAAGGATTCGGCCACCATCGAGGCAACCCTCGTCCACCTCAGGCCCCCAGGGGGACGTCTATCCGCTATTCCCGGGACTCGCCGCGTCGGCAGCACCCAGTTGGAAATCCCTGGTTCCGACACTGAAGACTTGGAGGAAAATGAAGCCGGGATAGATGCCAGTGAAAGCACTATTGGACTCAATGATGCATGGGTTTTGCCTCTCACCCCCACGCCCGCCCAGCCAAACCTTCGAGTAGAGCTCGGATCTGCCTCGCAAGAGTTTGCGAAGATTTCTGAGTTCTCCATTAGAAGAGGCTCCATGCGAGAAGAGAATCAGCTACCCAACGGTATGGGTCGATTCTCATCGCTGAAAATCTTCGGAGTCACAGAGTCCCGGCATGACGAGGCTCTATCTATTTTGAAGAAGGTGTCGGACTCAGTCTTCTTTGAGCTTGACCTGCATTACAATGTCGCCATTAAGATCGGCCCTTCACTTACCGCTGACCGGGCGCGCCTGAGGGGGCGCAAGCCCTCAGCCACTACGACAGGCGAGCCCCCGAAGAACCCGCAGAACCAATACCCTGAAAAACCACTAGGCCTTTACTGGTACGGTCGATCCTCAAGCGGAATCCCCCTCTTGGAATACTTGGCCTATTACCAGGTCCTGGAGTACTTCTTCCCAAGCTTCAGCCACAAAGCCACTCTGGAAAAGCTACGCAATGAACTGCTGGATCCTCGCTTCCGAGCAGACGACAACAGTAGCCTCATGAAGATTCTGAACCTCGCCTCAGGAACGGGAAGGGGCTATGGAAGCGAGCGGGATCAACTTAAATCTACTGTAGCAGGGTGTGTAACAGAGGCCCACGTTCGCGATCTCATTGAAGGTGATACAGACCTCAAGGAGCACTTCTCGGGGAAACGGAAAATCAAAGACGTCGCATCGATCAATCTAGCTGACTCAAAAAGCGATCTACTATCTTCAGTTGCTAACAGGATCTACGACATCAGGTGCCGTATCGTTCACACAAAGGAAGACGGCGGAAACGCCTCAGTCGACCTATTGTTGCCGTTTTCCAAAGAAGCAGAGGAGCTACGGCCAGACATCGAGCTTGTAAAGTTCATTGCGCAGAAGGCTCTAATCGCTGGCGCCACACGCTTGCACACCTAGGAGCCGCGGCGTGAACGCGCGCTGATCGAACCCACAGGCGGTTCCGCAGTCGTGCCGGCCCGTGCCCGACGGGTCTGGCAGTCACGGCGAACAGCGGGTTCAAACGGACAGCTTCCGGCTCCGCCTGGAGCCTAGTTGCCTCAGGTCAGACGGGCATTGCTGCGCACGACTCCAGTGATTCCCAAGCTGAGGGCTCAGGCACCGTCGTCACGGAGCGGCCGTCCCGGCTTGCTCTGGTAGCGACATGGCAGCCTGGCTGAGGCCGGCGGGGGGCAGCGAGGCACACGCGCGCCTGATCGGTCGGCGCACCCGCCGTCGTGGCTGACTGTCGTCGGCTGACGCACAAACAATCCTGTGTCCCACGAGGGTGTTGACGCGGTGGCCGTCAGCAGAGACCCCGTCTTCAACGTGCTGCCAAGGGGGTCCTGATCACCACATCGTGGTTCGGCAGGGCAAGCCACGACTTTGCCCGCCAACACGGCCGGCTCCAGCTCATCGAAAGGCCGGAACTCAAGTACCTGATCAAGGAACACCTTGGTAAGGATGTGATCCCTGGGCCGGTTCCCCCGAAGAGGCGCCCCTCACGCTGAGGCCACCGGCCCGCGCACGCAGACCGAGGAGCTGGGCCGTCCCTGGGCCGTCCGAGACCGCTCGACAGTGGCCAATGACGACCAACGACGACCACCAGGATCACGATCCCGCCGCCCCTGACCAGCAAAAGCGAGCTAACCAAGACCCCCGACAACACCCAGGGCTAGAAGAAACAGTTTTCGCGATCATGCCCCTGAGCTGCGCATACAGCGCGGATCGGGGGCATTCTCGTGGCCTGGGCCACTGTGGGCCCTCAGTCCCCAGAGCCTCGCGGCCAGAGCGCCAGCCCGAGGGTGTTCCGGGCGCGGTCCCGGCTGCTCGGCATGAGGTGCGCGACACCTTCAGCGTCAGGCCCGTATCAGAGTGCCCGAGGTACTCCCTCACGGCCTTGATGTTCTCCCCGGCGTCCAGGAGAACGGACGCGTAGAAGATGAGATGCCGGCACCGCGAGCTGTTTGCGAAGCCCTAACCCGGTGCAGCCCTCGGCCCCTCAACGTCTCGGTCTCCCCAAACGGAGGGAGAGTATTGCGTTCAATCGTGACGAAACCATGAAAAGTAGGCGATCGAAGAAGCCGATGCGCTTCCGTCCTGTTGGGGAAGATAGAGATTCCCTGACTTCCTGAAGATCGCATGCCTTTCTGCTCGTTTCTTCGGGCGCCAGCAGCGCTACCACAGACAGGGCGCGAATTACTAGTGCCGCGGTTTGCTTGTCGACATCCTGCAGGAATCCATGCGCTCCAATATTCCGAAGGTTGCGTCCCGGCGTCAGGAGTAGAGCGCGTATGAAGGAAGACCAGTCTGGGTCGAACCCGTGCTTGTCAAGTAGCGGAAGCATGGCGCCCAGGCCTGGGAATTGTCCCAGCGATTTCTCCTCTTCGACGCGGTAAATCGGTTCATCTAGCAGCAACAGAAGCGATCTGACAGCTGCCTCAACTCTTGGCATTGCCAACTGTACGCAAGAAATGTAGTCGCGTCCCCAGTAGAGCAGTAGGCTTTCCGCGAGTGATGTGGAGAGGCCAGGATCTGACCCGTACCGTTCCGCGAGCCACGCGGCAAGGTCTCCGGTTGGAGGGATCACGTGCGTACCCGCCATTCGGTCCAATGCTGCCGAAAGAATGCCGCCCTGCGTTCCCATGGCTATGCTTTCGATGCTGTTGATTTGATACTGTAGCTTTTCGCTCTCTGTGCCGTAAGATTTCTGCGGGAGCCCGTGAGCGCCGTAAGTGGCTGTACCCATTATCTTATGGGTTATCGAGTTCTCGATGATGCGCTTAGCTATCCTTTCGTTTTCCTCGCGCGATCCGGTAGGGGATGGGGTTTCGAAAAATGCAATAAGCGCGTCGAACAATTCAGGTTGATCGAAAGTTCGCACATAAGATTCAATGTCGCTCGCGCGTATGGTTGAGGCAGCCCTGATGGTCATCCATTGAAACGTCGATGGGTCGATCGCTTGCAGTTTCCTCACGCATTCACCGTGGATATCATCCAGGTGGAACTTCCGCGCGAATTTAGCAGCTTCTTGCAGCCAGTGTGTTTTCGCGTGCCCTTCCGTTGCCTGCTCGGCCGCTTCCATTAGATTCGATGCGGCTTTGCGAAGCGCGAGATCTATCAGCTCCTTGTTGCTCAGGCAGTCACGTGCCATGTAGGCGAGCTGCTTGGAAAGGTGATCTGCCTTATATCGGTCAAGTGCGGAAAATAGGTAATCGATCGCCTCGGCGGGAATGTCGGCCTGCTTTGGCCCCTTCTTTTCCTTGAGTCGACCTTCCAAAAGGCATCGAAGAAGCGGAAGTACGGTGCCAGGGGCCGATGCGTCTGCTCTCAACGTGCTCCCGACAAGACCTATCATGGCTTTCTCGACTGAAGGTTCAAGATCTTTCAGTCGTAGAGGTCGAAGAATTGACCAGGCTCGCACCAGCATCACGCTCTTATCGAGCTGGCTAAAATTTCCGTTCTGTGCGGCTACGTAAGATTCCACCGCCCGACGTGCGTATATGTGCGGCTTGGGGTATCGAGCAGAAAACAACAGATCTGCCAGAAGGCCCTGAATTTCAGGTTCGATGCTTTCGGACAGAAGGCTGTCCCACAGCTTCAGAACTTCCGATCCAGCCGCCCTAATAGGGCGTGGCCAGAAATGTCCCTCTCCGGTTTCGTTTAGAGGCTCAAGGGTTGCACCTGGCTTCGACCCGGGACCCCGCTCCAAGTGGAGGCGATAGTAGAAGGTGGAAGCGACTTCCCTGACCTCCGCTTCGATTTTTGCGTCCTCTTGTCCCTGCTCTCTAAAGATGCGACTCGCAATTTCATGATGACTCGTGGCGGTGCTATGCGCTCGCGTTATCAGTGTGCGAATTGTGTTAATTCGATCTTGATCGTAAGAGAACGCAATAGGCTCTGCCGCTCGTTCATCGCTGGGAACGCTGTCCATCCGGCCCTGCCCCCCTTGAATAGACCGATCAGCCGCGACCTGCTCGGCTGCTGTTCTTTGACTCATCGTCGCTCGAAGAGTCTGCCCGACCGGGGATGCCGCTGGAGGTGATTTTTGCTGGAGTAGCGCAGTCCAACCATTGGCCCGTGCCACTGAGGACGTGAGGGGGAACGGCTGCGGCGGCGTCGGTGCTGGGCCCTCCTATCCCATGGCGCAAGAAGACAGATCTTGGCCGGGCCTCGGCGGCGCCCAAGGGTGGCTACGCCTATGGCGGTCCTCAGTCAGCCGTGGACTATGCGTGGACTCGTCGCAGCTGGTCTGCCCCGCGCAGGGCGTGGCCTGCCGCGTTACCCAGCTACCAAGCGGCCTCCGGAGCCGTCTGCGCAGGTTCGAATCCTGCCGGGGGCACTCCGGGAAAGCCTCCCGGCCTGCAGAAATACAGGTCGGGAGTTGCGTTCACGACGACGCCCGCCGTTGGTGCGTTTCTCTAGGGCCAAAGGCGCTTGGCTCGGCCCTCGCACGTCACTTTCAGGACTGGACTCCCACCCTGCGCCGATCCAGGGGCGCGTCGCTTTCACTTCAGCACAGCACGCCGCCAACCCTGCCCGGCCGACCGCCGGGGCAGCCGTCCAAAGAAGAACACGACCGCGATCACCGTCAGTGCCGCGGCCAACGGCGAAGTCGCCGCCGAAGGCAGGACGTCAACCACCACTCGGAGGGGGCGGGGGCGAGTCGCCACCCCCTGGCGGACGTTCCGGGCGAGCAACGCCGGGTGCCAGCTCCCGCGCTCGGCGACCGGGCATGGGCGGTGGCCGTGGCGACCGAACGGGTGCCTACCCGAGGGGTGCCTGCGCGAGCGACGCACCGCAGGAAAGCCCTGCTCAGGGTGGTCCGGCGGAAGATCGGGGCGCGGTCACACCGCGAACGTCCGGCCCTTGTGTCCGGTCGTCGCCTCCTTGGCGCGGGCGAGGAACTCGGACGCGGTGCGAGGCTAGGCGAGGGCGGTCAGCGGGCTCTGAGCCGTGCGCCGTGCGAACTCGACGGGCTGCCCCTCGTCCGACGAGTCGGCGAAGCCGGTCAGCGCTGCGACGAGCAGCACCGCCAGCGCGGCAGAGGTGCTCCTCACGCGACGGCCCTTGGCCCGACCGTGCAGCGTCAGATAGAAAGTCTGGAGCGATTCTCCGGGTCCGCCGTGGTCGAAGCGGTTGCGGACCTTGCCGAGCGGGTTCCATACCCGGCCGTCCGGCATCTGCACCCCGACCGGCTGGACGAAGTAGGTGCGCTGGTCGGCGTCGAAGTCCACCCACACCGCCCCCGCACGGCGCACGAGCACCTCACCGACGTAGGCGCCGAGCCCGAACAGAGTGTCCCCCACCTGCTCGCGTCCGGCCCCGCCTTTGCGCAGCCCGTCGATCAGGAAGTCCACGATCCGCAGGCTGGCCACGGAGTAGTCCAGCGGCAGCCGGGTGCGGGCGGTGACACGGGCGACGAACCTCGCGGCGCACGACCGCATCACTTCGGCCTCCGGAACATGTCCGTCCACTGGGCTCATGGGACCCCACCCCTTCGCTCGCTCCGTCGGGAGTCCTGTTTGCGGAACTCCCGATCGATCAAGCGGATGTCACGTCACCAACATCACGGGTCACAGGCGTGTTGATTCACACACATGAAGGTCACAGGACGCGTACAACCTTTCACCCTTTCGTTGGTCGGCGTCGGCGTGACGGGGGAGCCGGACTGGTCCGACGCGTTGCACGCACGCGGGCGGGCGCGCGGGCCAGGGGAATCGAGGCCGATTGCAGGGCTACTCCTGCCGGCGCTCCTCGCAGTGACGGAAGACGTCCCCCTCGGTGTCGCCCATTCGGTCCAGGACGCCGGATCCGACCAGTTGAGCACCCAGGCCGGTGTGGGCCGGGCCGGAGCCCGGCCCGGCCCACACCTGTTCACGTCAACTCCAGGACATGCCCGCGTACGGATCGGGTTCACCGGTCCACGGGTCAAGGCCCTGGGCGAGGCGGCGTCGCTGCTCCGCCTCGTTGAGGAAGAGAGCCGAGCCCGTACCCCAGAAGGAGAGGTCTCCGAGCGGACAGTCGTCGAACTCCGCCCGGATGACGCGCACGAAGAACTCGACCACCCCGCAGTCGTAGCGTCGCCAGAGGTTGTCGTCCCTGTTGTACACAAGCAGTGGCCAGGTGACCGGGTCCTCGGTCGAGGTGTCCCAGCACAGGATGTCGGCCGCGCTGGAGACCCCCCACGCGATCAGCACCGGATCAAGGCCGGCCGCTTCGGGGACTTTCGGGATCCTGCCCCAGGCTCCCTTGGCGTTGGCCGTCTCCTCGGCCATGGCGTCGGAACCCGGTGCGGACGACTCTCCCTTGGAGTAGGGCGCCAGGACCGCCAGGCATGCCTCGATCGACCCCGCTCCGTACACGTCGAGGAACCGACGGTAGTCGGGCGGGAACTGCTTGCCCCAGGACCGCGCCACGCGGTCCCAGTCCATCCGGGTGTCGCTCGCCGCCGTGGGAGGCATGACGCGCTGGAGGTCGTCCCATGCCGTCATGGCGCCGCTCCTTCCGTCTCGATCGGCCCTGTCACGGCATTCCTCCTGTGGGGACCGGCTGCCCGGTGTTCTGGTCGCTGAACGTTCCGAGGTTCCGCCCCGCCAGCACGTTGGGCACGTATCTGTTGATCTGCAGGCCCGTCGAACCGTCCGGATTCGTGCCGTAGGCGGTGATCTTGAATCCGATCGGTACGGTCCTCGAGCCACTGTACGCAGGCGTCACCTGGTAGAAGACTGCCTGCCCCGCCTGGACGGCGGCCGCGACCTGGTTCTCGTAGTTCTTCATGTTGTTGGCGCCTTGAGCCGAGCCGTTCTGCCAGTCGTTGGCTCCACGAGCGCAGGTGGCCAGGTTCTCCAACTGGGTTCCCGAGCCGCTGAGCTGCTTGCCGAGCAGGTGGCACGCGTTGATGTTCCGCTCCACGGGGACAGCCCCCAGGAATCCGGCGGTGCGCTGTGCCCACTTGTATCCGGGCGGTGCGACCACCTTGGGGTTCGTCCTGGTTCCCTTGTGGGTGTCGAGGTACGACTTGGTCAGGCACGCGGTGGCGCCGGTGGAACGGTTGCCGTTCTTCGTGTCCAGGTCACCGTGCTCGACCCAGCCGCCCGAGCCGCTGCTGCAGTCGCCTCCGGTCCGCGTGTCGTCCTTGGGCGCCGGCCCTCGCGGCGTGGGCTTGGGCTCCGGCTTGGGCGCTGCCTCCTCCTTCGACTCGTCGGACGTGTCGTCGGAGGTGTCGTTCGCCACCTCGGTGGCGACGTAGGCCACGGCGGCGACGACGACCACCGCTGCCACCACCGCGACACCCACCGGGCCCAGCGACAGCGCCGGCATGGCCAGGGCGAACCAGTGCCCGTCCAGTTCGACGTTGCTGGTGGGGTTGCCGCCGGTGAAGGCGTAGCGGTTGCCGGTGAAGGGGTCGGTGCCGAGGCCCATGTCCGCCAGGGCGCCGTTGTACATGTCCCGCGAGGTGAACCGGTTCAGGCCCGGGTCGTAGTCGCGGAAGCCCATGTCGTAGGTGCCGGACTGGGCATCCCACCGCTTGGCGTTGTAGCGGTAGGGGTTGAACGCCTCCTTCGTCGGGTCGGCAGCGTCCGGCTTGTCGATGCCGGTGAACTCGGAGGTGTCTTCCGAGCCGTAGGCGGTGTAGCCGTAGGTCGCCTTTGTGTCACCGGTGTCGGTGGTGAGGGTCTCGACGTCGCTCTGGCTGTTGTAGCCGTAGTGCGCGTCCTCGCTCGTCCCGTCGCTGTTGCGCTTGACCATGGAGAGCCGCTGGCCCCACGGGCTGTACTCGTAGGACTTCGTCAGCGCGCCGGCGACCTCCTCGTTCAGGACCTCGTCGGACATGCCGAGGTACTGGTAGTCGGTGGTCTTGCCGTTCGCGGTCTTGGCCGTGGTGCGGTCGAGCGGGTCGAACGTGTAGGTCGTCGACTTCATGGTGCCGTCGGCGCCCCGTTGCTGGGACTCGACGACGTGGTCGAAGCCGTCGTACACGTTGCGGGACTGGATCTTTCCGTCAGCGGTGACCGACTCCTGCCGTCCGAAGGGGTCGTAGGTGAAGTTGGACGTCACTCCGTTCGTGGTGGAGGTCTGCAGCCGGTTGCGGTCGTAGGTGAAGTCCGTGGACTCGTTCTTGACGGTCTGGCTGACGACGTTGGCGTTGTCGTCGTGGACGTAGCTCTCCGTGCCGGCTCCCGTGCCGGTCTTCACCGCTTGCGCCAGCCGGTCGGCCGGGTCATAGGTGAGGTTGGTGGTCGAGGAGAGGTACGCCGTGCGGTTGTCGGCGTTCATCTTCTTCGACACGTCCTGCGCCAGGTTGCCGTTGGCGTCGTAGGCGTAGGTGTGCGAGGAGACCAGGGTGCCGTTGGGCTTCTTCTCGGTCTGGGTTTTCGCCGTGCCGTCCCGGTAGTAGGTGTGGTCGACGGTGTTGCCGTTCGGCTTCGTCTCCTGCAGCGGCAGTCCGCGGTCGGTGTACGTGTACGAGGAGACATGCGGGGACTGATCCGTGGCGGAGTCGCCGACGGAGACCGTCTTGACCAGCTCACGCAGGTCGTACGTGAACTTGGAGTGCTGGTCGGGGTGGCTGATCGTCTCCGGCTGGCCGTTGATGTCGTACGAGTAGGTGGTGGCCTTCTTCTCCTGGCCGGCCAGCGCCTCGGTGACCTTCTGGACCTGGTTGAGGCCGGTGTAGGTCAGGGTGTACGCGTCGATCCTGGCACCGGACGAGGTGTCGTCGATCGACGCCAGGTTGCCGTTGAGGTCGTAGGCGTAGGTGAAGGTGTGCTTCTCGGTGTCGGTGTCGCCCGAGTTGTCGCGCACCAGCTTCACACCGTCGGCGACCACGGCACCGCCGCTGTTCTGGAACAGTTGCAGCTTGGCGGAGTTGCCCTGGGTGAAGGTGTGGGAGCCCAGCGGGACCCAGGTCCCGGCTCCTGTCGCCTGGCTGATCGTCTTGTCGGTGGTTCCCGAGGCGTGGGTGACCGTGTACTTGGCGGACGTGGCCGCTCCTGACACCTGCGGGTACTTGACGTAGACGGTGTAGGTGCCGTCCCTGGGGATGTTCAGCGTCCAGGTGAACGCGTCGGTCCCTGCTCCGGCGGCGTGGACCTGGTGGTTGTGGCCCTGCTGCCCGGTGGCACTGGCCTTGGTCCAGGTGCCGGTCGAGCTGGTGTTCTGAGTGTCGGAGTTGTCGACGATCGGGACCGCGGTGCCGACCGGCACGCCGTCGTCCGTCTTCGACTTGAGGCGGCCGTTGGGGAAGTAGCTCCATCCCATGGTGCGGTTGAAGGAGCCACCGGCCGAGGTCAGGGTGCGGGCGGTCTGCTGACCAACGTCGTTGTAGTCGTAGGTGGTGGTGATGTCCCAGGGGTCCGTGGACGACCTCAGCCATCCGTTGTCGAAGTACTCGTAGGTGGTGTCATTGCGGACGCTCTGGCCCTCGGAGGGCGGCAGCGAGGTCTTCGCCACACGGCCGACCTCGTCGTAGACCGTCTCGCTGTACACGTTCGGGTCGTTGTAGCGGGCGTCGCCGGGGGCGTACGGCTGGTACTGCTTGGTCGGCCGGTTGAGGGCGTCGTACTCGGTACGCCTCTCGAAGTCGCCCGCCGTCGCGGTCTCGGTGCCGCGCGGGCTGATCGCCTTCGTGACGTTGCCGACCTGGTCGTACTCGGTCCTGGAGACGCGGTAGGTGGTGCCCTCGTGAGGCACCTTCACCTCTGTCTGCTTGCCGCGCTCGTCGTAGGTGACGAACGTGGTGTTGCCCTCCTGGTCTGTGGTCTCGACCGCCAGGCCGTCCTTGTCGTACGTGCTCGACGTGAACTTCCCGGCGGCGTCCGTGACCCGCACGACGCGGTGGTTCAGGTCGTACTCGCTCTTGGTGGAGTAGTCGGTGGTGTCGGCGGTCGCGTTCTTCTTGGGGTCGATGACCGTGACGACGTCGCCGACGTTGTTGTACTGGTAGGCGACCTTGTCCCCGGCGGCGTTGACGACCGAGGTCAGCTGGTAGATCTCGTTGTAGTGACTGGTGGTGAGGTAGTCGCCCGGGACGGAGGGGGTCGCGGTGCCCTTGGGCTCGGTGACCGTCTTGACGTTGCCGACCTTGTCGTACGTGTAGGCCGTGGTGCGTTCGGGAGCGGTCGGCGAGTCCTTCGGCGCGGTCGCGGAGATGACCTGGTCCGCGGCGTCGTACACCGCCGTGGACACTGCGCCGTTGGGCGCCGTGACCGTGGTGGCGTTGTTGTTGGCGTCGAATTCCGGGGCCGGAGTGGTGATCAGCTCGGCCTCGTCCTGGTCCTTCGGCACGGTCGAGACCAGCGGACGCCCGAAGGTGTCGTAGTCCTGCCTGGTCGTCTTGCCCCGCGCGTCGGTGACCTCGGTGACCTGACCGCGCTCGTCGTACACGTACGAGGTGGACTTGTTCAGTGCGTCGGTGATCCTCGCCGGGTAGCCGGTCGGCCCGAAGTCACTGTTCGTCGTCGGATTGCCGTTGGCGTCGACGGCCTTGGTCAGCTGCCCGTAGGAGTCGTACTCGTACTTCGTCGTGTAGTCGTCCGGGACCGTCGTCGTCGCGACACCCTTGGGGTCGGTGACCGTCTTCAGGTTGCCGAACGTGTCGTAGCCGAACTGCCACGTGCGGCCCTCCGGGGAGGTCTTGCGGAACAGGTCGGCGGAGTAGCCGTCCGCACGGGTCTGGTACTCGTACCTGACGGCGCTGGCCGGCCACTTGGAGGTGTCCGTCACGCACGTGGTCGTCGGGTCCGGGACACCCGACTTGTTGTTCTCCGCGTCACGCTTCCAGAGCGGGTAGCCCGTCTTCTGGTCGTAGCAGTACGCGGTCTTCGCCCCGTTGTCCTCCTCCAGGTACGTGACGTTGTTGTCCGCGTCCCAGCTCATCTTGACGTTCTGGGACTTGGCGTTGGTCGTCTGGACCGGGCGCCCGAAGTCGTCCGTGACGTACTTCGTGGCATGTGTCTCGGCGTCCGTGACGGTGGTGTCGGTGAACTTCGTGTTCGTGGTGTTCGCCGCGTACCCGAAACCGGTGTTGCCCTGCAGTCGGTCCGTGATGGTCTTGGTCCGCCAGTGGTACTTCGGATCGTCACCGGCCTGCGGCGCGTAGTACGCCAGCTGAGTGCCGTTGCCCCGCGGATCGGTGGCCTTGACCAGCTTGACGTTCTTGTTGCCCTGGGTGGCGTCGTAGGTGAACTTGAAGACCTTCGGCTGGGGTGAGCCGTCACCGTCGGTGAACCGGCCGAGCAGGCCCTTCGTCGTGTAGAAGAAGGAGATCTTACGGACCGGCAGGCCCGGGGCGGACCCGGAGATGTCCGTGATCGACTTGACGTGGTCGTAGATCTTCGAGTTCGTCAGGTTCGAACCGGTGACCTTGGCGCCCGTGTCGTCGATGTACTCGTAGGACGCGTCGCCCTTCTTGTAGTACTCGACCCGCAGGGACTGCCGGCCGGCGGGGTCGGTGATGTACGTGAGGAACTTCGTCGGCTTGTTGTTGGACTTGCGTTCCTCGTACGTGTACGTCTGCGTGTTGCCGTTCTTGTCGACGACGGACGTCAGGTAGCCGTCGCAGCCGAACAAGAAGCGCGTGCCGTCCGGGCGCAGCAGGGTCCAGGCGTCCGGTACCGGGTCCTTGTTCGGGGTGCAGTCCAGGCCCGCTTTCATGGTGATGCGGTAGTGGACGCCCGCCGGGGCCTTCCAGGTGCCGTCGGCCTGCCTGGTGAAGACGTGCGTGGTGCCGTCGCCGTCGGGCAGACGGATCTCCGTGGCGTTGTTGTTCGGCTTGGGGTGGAAGTCCAGCGGGGCGCCCAACCGGATCGGGCCTGCCAGCTGCGCCGACCAACCCGCGCCTGACACCGTGTCGGAGGTGTCCAGCGAGTTGTACGCGAACCGGGCGGACGTGGTCAGGCCGCGGCCGGGGTTGGTGAACGCGTTGTAGGACCACACGCTGTTGCCCGAGGCGAGGTTGTTCATCACCGTCGAGCCCGCTCCGGTGTTCTTGCCGGTGTAGGAGTAGAACTTCTCGAGGCCGAGGGCGTTGGAGGTCGGGTCCTCCACCGCCACGTTCTGCTTCAGCGTCGGAATCCCACCGGTGCCGGCGGACAGCCAGCTGCCGTCGGAGACCTTCTTGACGTCCCAGCCGAGCACGTATTCGGTGCGCTTGTTGCCGGAGTCGGAGTTGATCGGCGTCTTGACCTGTGCCTGGATCGTCGCCGACTGGCCGGGGCTCAGGGCGGGTATCGCCGTGGAGAGCTGATTGCCGCCGGTGGTGACGTCCGTGCCGTCCGGGAGCTTCCACGTGTACGACAGCACCCGCTCCCCGCTCGCCCACGCACTCGAGGTGGTGTTGGTGACCGTGAAGTCCACCGTGTACGTCGAGTTGGGGGTCATGCGGGCGGGGGTCTGCGGCGCGTAGTACGTGTCCTCCGTGGTGGAGTCGACGTAGATCACGCGCAGCAGCGGACCGAGCTGGTAGTCGGACGCCTCCGACGCGAGGAACAGGCTGCGCTCCTGCGGGCCGGTGGCCGTCTCGTCCTTCAGCCTGATCATCGCGCCCTTGTTGGAGGACGGTGTCCTGGCCCAGCCCTGGGTGAGCGAGGTGGCGTCCCACCAGTGCCGGCCGACCTCGGAGACCTGGGCGACCGTGTCCGAGACCGTGCCGGAGTGGTCACCGCCGGGCGTCGTCCACGCCGTCGTCGACGTGGCGTTGTTCCAGGTGGCCGACGTCTCCGCGAAGTCCCGGGTCAGACCGCGCAGCTCGTAGATCGCACCGTTCGTGCCGGTGGTGGTCTCCGCACCCCACATGAACAGCCGCGACTCCAGCACCGTGGCCGTGGTCGGAATGTCGGAGGTGGCGAACTTCAACGCCGCGCGGGTCTTGCCGTAGGTGGTGGAGTTGTTGCCGACGCTCAGCCACTTCTGGCCGACGCCGAAGGACTGGATGGCGTCCTGGTTCGTGGTCGGCTGCGCGGACGACAGGGTCGTGTCCGTCACCCCCGATGTGCCCTGGATCAGCCGCATCGTGCGGCCCGCCTTCGGCACGCCGACGATGCGGGTCGGTGAGCCGAGCAGTTCGCCGCTCTTGGTCTTCACCGCCAGCTGGTAGTAGTACGAGCGGCCGATCTCGTTCGCCGAGGAGTCCGGGGTCGGTGTCGCGGTGGTGTCCGTGTAGCTGGTGGCCGCCTTGTCGATCGGCGCGACGAGCGTCGCGGCCGAGGGCGTGAAGGCCTGCTGCGTGGAGCGGTGCAGCTGGTACTCAACGATGTCCAGGCCGCTGTCGCCGGTGGTGTTGGAATACGTCTTCCACGACAGCTCCGGGCCCGTACCGTGGGTCACCGTCGGCGAGTTCAGGGTCGTGCCGACCTTGCCGTAGGTGACCGTCAGCCGCGGGATCGTGGAGGTCTCACCGCCGTAGTCGCCGTCACCGGCCTCATAGCGCGGACCGCCGGTCTTGGCGGTCGCCGACTCGTCCGTGGCCTTCAGCACGAAGCCGTGGTTGGCCGTGCCGTCCAGCCACTTCTGCACCGTGTCCGTGACCGGGAACTTGTGCCACTGGTTGTACTCGCCGGTGTTCTTCACGATCGACGCCGGGTTCACCCAGCGCACCGCGTCCGCGATCACCGCCGTCGAGCTGTCGGTGTCCCCCAGGACGACCTTGCCGGCCGTGCCCTTGGCGAAGTCGATCTGCGAGCCGCCGTTGAGGGAGGCCCACACCCCGCCCGAACCGGCCGTCTGGTCCACGGTGTAGGTGGCCGTTCCGTCCTGACCGGTCACCGTGTAAGGGGCCGCCGTGGAGCGGTCCGAGGCCGTCACATGGTGCGCGTCCACCCGGTAGGAGGCCGTCTCCGGGATCTTCGGCTGCCAGGTGTAGGTGTCAGTGGTGATCGAGTCCTTGTTGTACAGGTAGTCGCCGTCGATCCCGTACGTCTGCGCCCCGGGCTTCCACGTGCCGACCGCCGCCGTCGTCCCGGCGTCCCCGTCGTCCACCTGCACGCTCGTGCCGGACAACTCGCCCACCAGCGTGCTGGTCTTGTCCCAGGTCGCCGACAGCTCGTCCCAGGTGCCGGTGGCTCGGTAGGCGCCGATGGTGACATCGTTGGCGTTGGTGGTGTGGGCTTGGTCGAAGTACATCTCCAGGCGCGCGGTGTCGATCTGCGTGCCCGACGGGATCTCGCTCAGCGGGAACTTGATCAACGACCGGGAGGTACCCGTGTCGGTCTTGCCCGCCGACAGCTTCCAGGTGGTGTTGAAGTTCGCCGACGCCTGGTCCGACAGGACCATGACATCCTGGGAGTCGGTCGGTGACGGCGCGATCGTGATCGTCGGGTCGATCACCACCGGGTACTGCCGCTCCTTCGACGCCAGCCACTTCTCGTCCGGCGTGACGGTGAGCTTCCAGGAGTCGCCGTCCTTGGTGAGCTTCTGGGTGACCTTGGTGCTGTAGGTCCTGCCGAAGACGGACTTCTCCGCCTTCTTCGCGTCCGTCATGTACGGCGCCGGGATCACCAGCTCCGGCGTGTTCGGCAACTCGCCGTACAGCGCGATCGAGCCGTCCTTGCGCGCCTTCGGGGTCAGACCGTCCGCATCCAGCGTGAACGTGAACTTCACTGGAGTGTCGGGGCGTTCGGCCAGGGTGATGTTCTCCTTCACCCGGCCGGGGCCGACGGCGTACTGGATGTCCGCGCCGTGCACCACATCCTCGTAGGTGACCGTGGAGCCCTTGGCCGTCGGCTTGAGGTCCTCGTCCTTCACGCCGTCGAGACCGAGGGTGACCGAACGGCCGCTCGGCGACGCGAAACGCACCAGCCGGTCGGCGTCGTCACCGAACCAGGACCGCCCGTTGTTCGTGGTGTTGGCGAACTCAAAGCCCTTCGCCTTCGTACCACGCACGGCGGTGTCGATGGATTTCCAGGAGGCCTTCTTACCCGACCCCGAGCGGTACGACGTCGGCACCGCCGACAGCTCCGCTTCCACCCGGCCGTCCGACAGCTGCCAGAACCGCGCACTCTCCGTGCGCCGGCCCTTCAGCTCCTTGACCCGCTTCGCCTTCGGAGCGGCCTTGCCCTTCGGCAGCTTCTGCCGGTCGGCCATCTCCAGCTCGTCATGCGACGGCGGTTTGGCCAATTCCCCGCCATCGTCATCGTCATCCGCGAACCAGCCCTTGACGGTGTCGACAATTCCCTTGTCATCACCGTCGTCAGCGGGCGCCGCATACGCGACCTGGGGCAACGCGGTGCTCGTCACCGCGGCTACCACCAGACACGCTATCAGCCTGCCCAGTCTGGGTTTCACGCCAAACCTTTCCTCTTGCGTCATGGCATAAACATGCCGCCGGAATTAGCCCCGGCCGCAAGACACGAGTTCAGAGACCGGGGCGCCGGGTTTCTATTCATTCCGGTGACGCATTGTCAAGTGGTCGGACATTGCGGACGATCGACACTGAAAAGGTCGCCGAGTGCCCGATATTTCCCTTCGCTTGCTGTCGGCGAACAGCATCGTGTATAACCCGCCCGATTCAACTTCGAACAATCCCATTTCCGAGGGGGATAATTCATGGACGACAACACACAGGAATCCGCGACGCCGTCACTTTTCCGGCGCGCGAACCGGTCCGCTCTGATCGTGTCCGGCGTGGTGCTGGCCATCTGCGCGGGGCTCGTCACCTACGGCGTCCTCGGCACGGGCGGGAGCGACAGCAGGCCGGAGCGCCGCACCCCCACCGCCTCGGTCACCTACGAGGTGTCCGGCCGAGGCACCGCGGACATCACCTTCCAGGCCCGCAACGAGGCCGGACAGGCCACCGTCGTCAAAGCCGCCGCCCTGCCCTGGCGCAAGACCGTCGACGTTCCCCTCGGCCAGGCCCCGACCGTCAGCATCACCCTCGGCGAGAACGGCGGTCAGGCCCGCTGCACCCTCACGATCCGCGGCCGCTACATCCAAAGCGCCACCGCCAGCGGCACGTTCGGCCGCGCCACCTGCACCGGCGCCCTGCCCACCACACCCGCGACCGCGAGCTGAGCTCGCCCTTCTTCTCCCGAGGAGTTCCCTGTGCACACCCTTGCCCGGAAGGCTCTGGTCAGCGCCGCAATTCTCAGCACCCTCACCGTGATCTCCGCCTGCGGCGGGCACAACGCCCGACAGACCGCGGCCACCGACTCGCTCGAGGTGCCGCAGTCGCCGAAGGACACCACTGCCGACGCCGTCGCCGGCAGCGCGTCACCCAGCGCCTCCGGCTCCCCCTCCGCCGGCCCCTCCCCCTCCGCCTCCGGCGACGCATCCACCTCGCCCTCAGCATCCGCCTCCACATCGGCGGGCGACGCGAAGGGGACCGGACAGTCCGCGAGCGGCACGGGATCGGGGTCGGGCTCAGGGTCGGGCTCCGGCGATACGGGATCCGCGGCCCGGGCCCCCGCCGCGCCAGACTTCCCGGTGCCGGTCGAGGTGGGCGACGCGACCCAGCTGATCACCGTCAAGGCCAGCGGCTCCTACGCCACCGTCACCGCCTGGGCCAAGGGGTCCTCAGGCTGGAAAGCGCAGTTCGGCACGAGCGCGGGCCGGGTCGGCTCCAACGGCGTGACCGACGGGGCGACCCGCCGGCAGAGCACCTACACCACCCCCACCGGCACCTACACCATCACCGAGGGCTTCGGCCACGTGGCCGGCGGCACCGCCATGCCCTACCACGTGGTCACCGACGACGACTGGTGGGTGCAGGACCCCGAGTCGAAGTTCTACAACTCCCTGCACGGCGAGGCGGGCGCCGACTTCCCCCTCACCGAGTCCGGCGACCGCGGCAGCGAACACCTCATCAATTACCCCACCCAGTACGCCAAAGCCCTCGTCATCGACTTCAACCGCCGGCCCGCCACCCCCGGCCGCGGCGCCGGCATCTTCCTCCACGTCAACGGCAACGGCGCCACCGCCGGCTGCGTGTCCGTCCCCCGGGCCACCATGGACCGCATCATGAGCTGGATCACCCCGTCCGCCCACCCCCGCATCAGCATCGGCTGAGCACCGCCTCCAGCCCGTCCGCCGATCCGGGCCCGGGTGGCCGGGCCGAAAGGTCGGTGAAGGTCTACAACCTCGCGCGGGTGTGGGAGCCGTCAATCGGTCGACGGCCCGGCGCAGGTGCGTATGCGAACGAGGAAGTCGTGATCGGGGTCCGCGGACGAGCTGTGGACGGGTTCTTGGGGCATCGTCCCAGTCAGACTGCTGGGTACGGGCGGTCAGCGAAGAGGGCCTGCCGCACAGCCGCCCTCAGCCCATCCGCACGCCGCCAACGGGCAACTGCAGAAGCCCGAGAGGGTTGTGCGGGCCCGTCGTTCACGCTCCACGCCCCTTCGCATAGCGCCGCCATGCCGCTGTCGCCAGCAGGGCCGTACCCGCGCAGCCGACCAGGAGCGTTCCCCATTGCGGGACGTCCGCCGCCCGTAGGAGGCCCGCGACGCCGAAGCTCGTGTTCCAGCCTGCCTCTGTGAGGGCGGAGCCGAAGCCCTGGATGGACAGGATGGCGCCGAACAGCCAGAGCAGGCCCTGGCCTGACGTGGTGTCCGAGGTGTTGAGCCGCTGCCGCTTCGGCATGGCGGGTCCCTTCGCTAGTTTTTCGATGCGGTCGCATCACATCGTGCGGGGTCGGCGGCTACGATGCAAGTGCATCGGAAAAGTGAGGAGCGGCGCGTGCCCAAGCAGGTGGACTACGAGGAGCGGCGGCTGCGGATCGCGGAGGCGGTGTGCGCCCTGATCGCGCGTTCCGGGATGGAGGCCGTCAGTCTCAGGGACGTCGCCGCCGAGGCGGAGGTGTCCATGGGGGCTGTGCAGCGGTGCTTCCGCACCAAGGAGGACATGCTGCTCTTCGCGCTGGAGCACATCTCACAACGTGTCAGCGAACGCGCCGAGCAGCGCATCGCCGCGACCTCCACGCCACAGGCCGCGGCCACCCTGCTGTCGCACACCCTGGCCGAGCTCGCCCTGCTGGACGAGGAGTCGAGGGCTCAGGCGCATGCGTGGCTGGCCTTCGTCGGTCACGCTCCCACCAGTGCGAGGCTCGCCGCCGTCCTGCATCAGACGTACGGCAAGCTCCATGACCTCGTCGTGTGGCTCATCCGCTACGGCCAGGACACCGAGGAGATCCCGCGGGATCTCGACGCCGTCCAGGAGGCGCATACGCTCCTCGCCGTGGCCGACGGTCTCACCGTCCACGTCGTCGCGGGGCATCAGTCCCCGGAGGTGGCGTCGGCCGTCCTCCAGCGCCACGTCGACTCGCTGTTGGGACGGGCAGGCGCCCGATAGCTTTCAGCACTTTCGCCCCATATGCACCAGTGTTCTACGGTGGATACAGGTGGACAAGAACCACGCTGCTCACCCCGCACGGATCATCGAGGGGACGGCCATGACGGAGACCACACAGCGCAGAGACACCGCTACCGGCACGGGAAAGCAGGACGGCGCCGCTCCCCCGGAGGCCCGGGGAAGCACCGCGATCGCGGACACGGTCGTTGCGAAGATCGCGGGCATGGCGGCCCGGGAGATCCCCGAGGTGCACAACCTCGGCGGAGGGATGACCAGGGCCTTCGGGGCGGTGCGCCAGCGCGTGCCGGGCGGGGGCAGTGGAGTCACCCAGGGCGTGAAGGTGGAGGTCGGTGAGCGCCAGGCCGCCGTCGACCTCGACGTGGTCGTCGAGTACGGCGCCGCCATCGCCGACACCGCCGCGGACATCCGGACCAACGTCGTCAACGCGGTGGAGCGCATGACCGGGCTGGAGGTCGTCGAGGTCAACATCGCCGTCGACGACGTCCATCTGCCGGACGAGGAGGAGGACGAGGGCGAGTCCGAGCAGGAGGGGCGGCGCGTGACCTGAGGATCCGGGTCCGGCGCAGGGGTTGTCGCCGAAGGGATGCCGCCGAAGGGGGTGTCGCCGAAAGGGGAGTCACGGAACTCCCGCCAGTCGCAGCGAGGCGGTCGTGCCCGCCGCCGCCAGCACGACCGCGAGGAACGGGGCCCTGCGCCAGGCGAGCACCCCGCCGGTCAGGACCCCGAGCGGTCGGGCGGGGCCGGTGAAGGCGTGGTCGTCGGTGAGGGCGGACGTGGCGGCCAGGGCGGCGAGCAGGAGGACCGCCGAGATCTCCAGCAGTTTCTCGGCGCGCCCCGGGAGCCTGAAACGCGCACGCAGGGCCGGTCCGGAGAGGCGCAGCAGGAAGGTGCCGGCCGCCAGGGCGAGCATCGCCGCCAGCGTGGGTGTGAGGGGGAGGGCGGTGTCGCTCACCGCGTCGCCTCCTTCTTCATCCGGACGGTGAACAGGGGCAGGGCGGCCAGTGCCAGCAGGACCGGCAGGCCCGCCGGGAGGAACGGGGTGACGGCCAGGGCCAGGGCCGCGCCGGCCAGTGCCGTGCGCCGCAGGGGCCTGTCCTTCAGCGCGGGCAGGATCAGCGCCAGGATCACCGCGGGGAACATGGCGTCCAGGCCGAGTACGCCGGTGTCCCGCACGGCGCTGCCGAGCAGTGCGCCCAGCGCGGCGCCGACGGGCCAGCAGATCAGGATGCCCAGGCCGCAGAGCCAGTACGCGGCCCGTTTGCGCTCCGGCTCGTCCTGGGCGAGGGCGAAGACGACCGTCTCGTCGTTCATGAGGTGCGTGCCGAGCGCTCCGCGCCAGCCCCGCCCGAGGACGTCGTGCACCGCCAGCCCGAACGGCAGATGGCGTGCGTTGACGAGCAGCCCGGCCAGCAGCGCGGCGATCGGGCTGCCGCCGGCGGCGATGATGCCGACGAACAGGAACTCGGACGAGGCGGCGAGGACGAGCGCCCCCATCAGGACCGGGAACCACCAGGCGAACCCGGACGTGACGGCGACGGCGCCGTAGGACAGGCCGATCACTCCTACCGCCAGGCAGACCAGCGCGATGTCGCGGAGCAGCGGGCCATCCAGTGTTCGGCCCATCGCTGTCCGACCTGTTCTCCAAAACGAACGCATGATTTTTATAGTGAACATGGCTTACGATGTTCGTCAAGACGAACGAATGACCTCTGGAGCGAACACGCCATGTCCGACGCCGGATCCGTCTCCAAACCCCCGATCGAAGTGATCGCCGCATCGCTGCGGGCGGAACGCGTCCGGGCGGGGCTGTCCCTCACCGAGGTCGCCCGCCGGGCCGGGCTCGCCAAGTCCACGCTCTCCCAGCTGGAGTCGGGCACCGGGAATCCCAGCCTGGAGACGCTGTGGGCACTCTGCGTGGCCCTGGAGATCCCCTTCTCGCGGCTGGTGGCCGTGCCGCGGCCGCAGGTGCAGGTGATCCGGGCGGGAGAAGGACCGGCCGTCGGCTCCGAGCAGAGCGACTACCGGGCCACGCTCCTCGCCGCCTCGCCGCCCGGGGCCCGGCGGGACGTCTACAGCGTCGCCGCCGAGCCGGGGCCGCAGCGCTCCTCGGCGCCGCACCCGCCCGGAGTCGTCGAGCACGTCGTGATCAGCTCGGGCCGGGCCCTGGTGGGCGTCGCCGACGAGCCGGTGGAGCTCCACCCGGGCGACTACATCTGCTATCCGGCCGACGTCCCGCACGTCTTCCAGGCGCTGGAGCCCGGGACTCGTGCGGTGCTCGTCTCCGAGCATCACTGAGCGTCGAGGTCCGAAGAGGGCCCTTCGGGTCAGGCCGGGCGTTTGCGGGGGGTCGACTTCTTCGTGGTCGTCTTCTTCGCGGTGCTCTTCGACGCCGTCTTCTTCGTGCCCTGGCCGGACTTGGCGGTCGACTTCTTCGCGGACGCCGTGGTCTTCTTGGCCGCCGTCTTCTTCGCCGTGGACGCCGACTTCTTGCCGCCGGTCTGCTTGGGCGCCGGGCGGGCCGTCTTGCGCTGCGGGAGCGACTTGACCTCGGCGTGCTCGCCGGCCTCCTCGCCCCGGGACTCGCGTGCCGCGCGGACGCTGTTCTCCAGGGCCGCCATGAGGTCGAGGACCTTGCCGCCCGTGGCCGGCTCGGGGGCCTGCGGCAGGGCCTCGCCGGCGGCCTTCGCGGCGATGACCTCCTCCACGGCCTCGCGGTACTCGTCGTGCAGGTCCTCCAGGTCGACCTCGCCCAGGGTGTCCATCAGGGCGTCGGCCAGGTCCAGTTCCTGGTCCCGGACCGTGACGCCCGTGTCGGGGGCCACGCCCTCGGGGGCGCGGACCTCGTCCGGCCACAGCAGCCCGTGCATCGCGATGGCCTCGCCGACCACCCGGAGCATGCCCAGGCGTTCCCGGCCCCGCAGCGCGAACTTCGCGATTGCCACCTTGTTGCTGCGCTTGAGCGCCTCCCGGAGCAAGGTGTACGGCTTGGCCGCCGGGGCGCCGCTCGCCTGGAGGTAGTACGCGGCGTCCATCTGGAGCGGATCGATCCGGTCGGCCGGGACGAAGGCGACGATCTCGATCGTCTTGGCCGTCGGGATCGGCAGGCTCGACAGGTCCTCGTCGGTGATCGGGATGATCGAGCCGTCCGCGTCCTCGTAGCCCTTGCCGATCTCTCCCTGGGTGACCTCGCGGTCCTCCAGCTCACAGAACTTGCGATAGCGGATGCGGCCGCCGTCCTCGGTGTGGATCTGGCGGAAGGAGATCGAGTGACTCTCGGTGGCGTTCACCAGCTTGATCGGAATGCTGACCAGGCCGAAGGAGATGGCGCCGTTCCATATGGATCTCACGTGCAGCACCCTTCCGGTCACTCTCGGGAGCGTTTGTCACGATTCGCGTGGGATTCTTATCGTATGGCGCCTATCACCGTGGTGGAGGGGCGACGGCTCCCGCTCAGCAATCTGGAGAAGGTGCTGTATCCCGCCACCGGCTTCACCAAGGGCGAGGTCCTGCACTACTACGCGACCGTCGCCGAGGTCCTGCTGCCCCATCTGCGTGACCGGGCGGTGTCCTTCCTGCGGTATCCGGACGGGCCGGACGGGCAGGTGTTCTTCACGAAGAACGTCCCGCCGGGTACGCCCGACTGGGTCACCACCGCCGAAGTGCCGCGGGTGGAGGGACCCTCGCGGATGGTCCTGGTGCAGGACCTGCCGAGCCTGATGTGGGCGGCCAACCTCGTCACGGAGTTCCACACCCACCAGTGGCTCGTCGGCTCGCCGGAGGAGGCCGACCGCATCGTCTTCGACCTGGATCCGGGAGCGCCCGCGAGCATCGTGCAGTGCTGTGAGGTCGCGCTGTGGCTGCGGGAACGGCTCGCGGCGGACGGCGTCGAGGCCTACGCCAAGACGTCCGGCTCGAAGGGGCTGCATCTGCTCGCCGCCGTGCGCGGGGCGTCCTCCGAGCGGGTGTCCGAGTACGCCAAGTCGCTGGCCGTCGAGGCGGAGAAGGCCATGCCCCGGCTCGCGCTGCACCGGATGACCAGGAACCTGCGTCCCGGGAAGGTCTTCGTCGACTGGAGCCAGAACGCCGCACGGAAGACCACGGCGACCCCCTACACCCTCCGGGCCCGCCCCGGGCCGACCGTCTCGGCGCCCGTGACCTGGGAGGAGGTCGAGGAGTGCGGCTCACCCGGCCGGCTGGACTTCCACGCCACCGACATCGCGGCCCGGGTGCAGGACTACGGCGACCTGCTCGCCCCGCTCCTCGACCCGGACAGCGCGGGCCGGCTGCCTTAGTTACCGGAGTTACGGGAGTTGCTGCTTAGTCACGGGACTTACGGTGCGCCCTCGGCAGGTACGGGCCGCGTACGCCCTCACACCCGCGTCCAGGTGTTCCGGTCCCGTGCCATCGCGTGCAGGGCCTCCACGTCCGCCGGCTTCAGGACGCCGCCCTGGCGGGCCAGGGTCTGCACCTCCAGGTCCGTGAGGACGCGGACCTCGCGCGGTGCGGCCGGGACCGACACGGCCGTCGGGCCGACCAGGGCGAGGACGGGGCGGACCTCCGCCGTCAGGGCGTAGGAGGCGCGGTCGGCGTCGGCGCGGACGCCGCGGAGCAGGGCGGTCGGTTCGCGACGGCCCAGGGTGACCAGGGGGTCGGTGACCGTCACCCGCTGCTTGCGCGCGTACAGGGCGTGCAGGGCGTACAGCCCGCCGGGGCCGATCAGCAGGTGGTGGATGCGGCTCCCGCCGGGGAGCGGGACGGAGTGCACGGCGTGCCAGCCGGCGCCGTCCAGGCGGTCCAGGGCGTCCCCGACCGTCTGCTCCGCCTCCAGGGCCCTGCGGCGCGGGTCGGGGCGCAGCCGGCGGGCCGGGCCGGGGTCGCGGTCGAGGGCGACGAGGAGGGCCTCGCCGGGGCGGTTGGGGGCCAGGTCGTCATCGGGGTGGAGGGTCAGCCGGGCGAGCTCGGCGGGGGTCGGCACCGGGGGCGGCCCCACCGTCACGGGGCCGGTGAGGAAAGGCCCGAGAACGCGGAGCACGTCGTCCTCACGGTCCTCGCCCAGCAGGTTGACCCGGCCCGCCTCACGGTCGTACCAGGCGATGTTCCTGCCGTCCGGGAGGCAGACGTACAGCCGCTCCTGACCGTGCCGCCAGGTCGGTATGACGCGCAGTCCGTCCATGCACCATCACCCCAGACCATGGGAACAGGCGGGGTGCTGCGGGGGCAAGAACCCGGCTACCTTTGAGAGGAGTTGGACCCGCCGGGCAGGCCCTCGGGCGGTGACGCTGGGGAGGCGCCGTTGCGTACCCGCAGGAAACCCGATGTACCGGCTCCGGAGAGCCCCTGGAACGAGGTCGTCCCCGGGCTGTGGATGGGCGGCCACGAGTACACCGGCGGGCTGGGCCATCCGGAGTTCGCCGTCGTACGGGACGAGTTCGACCTGGTGCAGACGCTGCTGCGGCTGCCGGGGCACGGGCCCGATCCGGACGTCCTGCACCACGTCTGGCCCATCCCCGACGGGCCCCTCGACGGGACGCAGCTCGCCGGTGTGATCCGGCTGGCCGAGGCCGCGTGCGAGGCGCTGGACGGGGGCCGCACGGTCCTCGTCCGCTGTTACCACGGGTACAACCGCTCCGGCCTCGTCGTCGCGCACGCGCTGATGCGGCGGGGGAGCTCCGCCGACGCGGCGATCCGGCTGATCCGGGACCGCCGTTCGCCCTGGGCGCTGCACAACGACCTGTTCGTCGAGTACCTGCGGGCCGGGCTGGTGACGGCCCGGCTGCTGGAGGAGCTCACCGAGTAGGACGGCACATGGGCTCCCTCGCGCGCAAATAGGACTTCCCTACGAATAAGGTGTACGGGGCCGACGGTCGGTCCGAGCCGTGTGATCACCCTCGAACCGCAGGAGTGCAGTGCCCGTCAGCCGCGTCCGCAGCCTCCCCGGCCGCCCCGATGACCTTCCCGGTCCCCCGGCCGGCCCTTCCGGCTGCCCGGACAAGCCTTTCGGCTGCCCGGACGAACCTGCCGACCGCTCGGACGAGCCTGCCGGCCGCTCGGACGAACCTGCCGACCGCTCGGACGAACCTGCCGGCCGCTCGGACGAGCCTGCCGGCCGCTCGGACGGCCCTTCGCCCCGCGCCGACGGCCGCCGCCGGAAGCGCGGAAAGGTCGCCCGGTGTGTCGCCGGTGCCGGTCTCCTGCTCCTGGGGGCCGTGGGCTGTGGGGACGCCGGGGGGCTGGAGGGGGCCGGGTCGACGCCGACGGCCGTCGGTCCGGCTCGGCTCTGGCCGGAGCTGACGCCTGCGTCCAGTCCGGCCTTCGAGATCGGCGAGGTGAACACCGACGTGGTCAAGGGTGTCGAGGTGCCCGGCGACGACATCCGCCGGGTGGACCCGGTCGGGGTCGTCCGGGCCGAGATCGCCGCGAGCCCGGGCGACTACGCCGGCGACAAGGCGCCCCACCGCGACACGAACCGCCGGATGGCCGACTGCGGCAAGGGCCCGGGGCACGGACGCTGCCCGGTCCTCAGGCCGTACTACCGGGACCTGACCGGCGACGGGCGCGACGATCTGACGCTCGGCTTCCGGCTGCTGCCCGGCAAGACCACCGCGGTGCGCGTCTACACGGTCGAGAAGCACCGGCTCGTGCAGGTGATGGCCTGGGAAGACGCGCTGAGCGGCGTCGAACTGGCCGGGCGCTCCCTCGTCATCCGTTCGCCGTCCGAGGTCGCGGGCTATGAGTACCGCCTCCAGTGGACCTGGGACCGGGACCAGCGGGCCATGCTCCTCACCCAGGACGAGATGCTGCGCACCGGCCCGCGGAAGCACTCCCTGCACCCCTCTGGCGCGCCCTCCACCACGCCCTCCGCTACCCCGTCCGCCTCCTCCCCCGGCGTCTCCCCCTCGGCGAGCACCGGATGAGACGCATGCGCCCCCAGTGGTCCGGAACGCTCGCCGCGAAGGCCGCCGCCTTCATCACCGTCATGTGCTGTGCGCTGGCCGCCCTGCTCGGCGTCCTGGTGCACGTACAGGTGACGAACCAGACCGTCGGCCAGGCCCGCGACCAGGCGCTGCAGCGGCTGACGCAGGCGACGGAGCGGTACGAGGCCGGGGACTCGCTCAAGCGTGGCGCCGGCGTGGATCCCCCGGGCCTGCCCCCGGCGCTGCGCGACCTCGCGGTCACCGGAGACCGCGGCACGATGGTCGCCGACTTCGCGGGGCGCCCCACGATGTGGGCGGCCGGGCCCGCCGACGGCCACCGGGCCCTGGCCGTGGCGGTCGACTACTCGCAGCAGGCCCGCACCATCGCGGGCCTGGACCGGGCGATCCTGTGGTCGTCGGGGCTGGCGATCGGGGCGACACTGCTGGTCGGCGCGTTCGCGGTGACGCGGGTGACGCGGCGGCTGCACACCACGGCGCTGGTGGCCCGGCGGATCAGCGCGGGCGACCTGGACGCGCGCGTGAACGACCCCCGTACGGACCCGCGGACGAAGGCCCCGGCGCGCCCGCAGGACGAGGTGGCGGCGGTCGCCGCCGCGCTGGACTCCATGGCGTCGTCCTTGCAGGGCAAGCTGCTCGCCGAGCAGCGGTTCACCGCGGACGTGGCGCACGAGCTGCGCACCCCGCTGACCGGGCTGCACGCGGCGGCCGAACTGCTGCCGCCCGGCCGTCCGACCGAGCTGGTGCGGGACCGGGTGGCGGCCCTGCGCACCCTCACCGAGGACCTGCTGGAGATCTCCCGGCTGGACACCGGCCGGGAGCGGCTGGAGCTGGACACCGAGCTGCTGGGGCCGCTGGCCGAGCGGGCGGTGCGGGGAGCGGGGAGCGACACGGAGGTCAGGGTCGTACGGGATGTGGCCGTGGAGACGGACCGGCGGCGGCTGGAGCGGGTGCTGGGGAATCTCGTGGCGAACGCGCACAAGCACGGGCGGGGGCCGGTGGTGCTGACCGTGGACGGCCCGGTGGTCACCGTCCGGGACCACGGGGACGGTTTTCCGGAGTACCTGGTGGCGCACGGGCCGCAGCGGTTCCGGACGGAGGGCGGCGCCAAGGGGCACGGTCTGGGGCTGACCATCGCTCTGGGACAGGCCGAGGTGCTGGGGGCGCGGCTGGAGTTCGGCAACGCCCCGGACGGCGGCGCGGTGGCGACCCTGAGACTGACCGCGGAGTGAGAGCCCGGGACGGCGGTCGATCGTCGCCCTGCGGGCCGCATGTGCTGGTCGCGCAGTTCCCCGCGCCCCTTCGCGGCGTCCCCCTATGGCCCAGCGTGAAGGGCGGGGTCCGCAGGGCGCTCCTAATGTGGCGATTAGTCAGCTTCGGCACCTTCGCCCCCACATGGAGGTAACCCCCATGTCCCTGCGCTCCCGCCTCTCCATAGCCACCGCCGCCGGGCTCCTCGCCGCCGCGGCCGCCGTCACGCCCGCTGCCGCCGCCGCGCACGACGACTGGGATCCGAGCGGCGGCAACGGCGGCCACCACGGCCACCACGACCCGAGCGGCGGCAACGGGAACGGGCACGGCCACCACGACCAGCGCCTCTTCAAGGGCGTCGTCACGGCGAACACGCTGGCGCTGCGCAGCGCCCCGAACCGCGGCTCGCAGATCATCCGGTTCGCCCACCGGGGCGACATCGTCAAGATCTTCTGCAAGACCGGCGGCGAGACCGTGCGGGGCAACCCCCTCTGGTACCTCCTCACGGACGGCACGTGGGCCTGGGGCGCGGCCCGCTTCATCGACAACATCGGTCCCGCGCCACGCTGGTGCTGACACTCCGTCACCCAAAGGCACACAAGACGCACTGTTTGGGTAGGTTCCGGACATGAGTAAGGCCGGAATCTCCCTGGCGACGGCGGACCCGCCCGCGCCCGCCGTCCGCCGCCTCCCCCGGCGCCGTGGCATCGAACTCGCCCTCATCGTCCTGGCCGTACTGCTGTCCGTGTACGGCTACTGCGCCGTGGGCCTCGCCCGGCACGACGCCCTCCCGCCCGGTGCCGCCGGCTACGGCGCCGGGCTCGGCGTGCTCGCGGTGCTGGCGCATCTGGCCGTGCGCCTGCGGGCCCCGCACGCCGACCCGCTCCTGCTGCCCATCGGCGTGCTGCTCAACGGGCTCGGCCTGGTGCTCATCTACCGGCTCGACCTGGAGACCCCGGGCGACCGGGCGGCACCGGCGCAGCTGATCTGGTCGACGCTGGGCGTGGCACTGTTCATCCTGGTGGTCCTGCTGCTGCGCGACCACCGGGTGCTCCAGCGGTACACGTACGTCTGTGTCGTCGCCGCACTCGTGCTGCTCACGCTGCCGATCCTGTTCCCGGCGGTGAACGGCGCCCGCATCTGGATCCGGATCGCGGGTTTCTCCATCCAGCCGGGCGAGTTCGCGAAGGTGCTGCTGGCGGTGTTCTTCGCCGCGTACCTGGCCGCGAACCGCAGCGCCCTCGCCTACACCGGCCGCCACCTCTGGAAGCTCCAGCTGCCCACCGGCCGGGTCCTCGGCCCGATCGTCGCCGTCTGGCTGGTGAGCGTCGGCGTCCTGGTCCTGGAGCGGGACCTCGGGACCTCGCTGCTCTTCTTCGGCCTGTTCGTCGTCCTGCTCTACGTCGCCACCGGCCGCACCGGCTGGATCGCCCTCGGTCTGCTGCTGGCCGCGCTGGGGGCGGTCGCCGTCGGCCGGCTGGAGCCACACGTGCACAGCAGGATCGAGACGTGGCTGCACCCGTTCGCCTCGATCGAGGCGGGCGAGGGCCCGGGCCAGCTCGCCCAGTCCCTGTTCGCCTTCGCCGAGGGCGGCATGCTCGGCACCGGCCTCGGCCTCGGTCACTCGATCCTCATCGGCTTCGCCGTGAAGTCGGACTTCATCCTGGCCACGGCGGGCGAGGAACTCGGCCTGGCGGGCCTGTCCGCGATCTTCCTCCTCTACGGACTGCTGGTGGAACGCGGCTACCGGGCCGGCCTCGCCCTGCGCGAGCCCTTCGGGCGGCTGCTCGCCGTCGGCCTCGCCTCGCTGGTGGCGCTCCAGGTGTTCGTGATCGCGGGCGGGGTGACCGGCCTGATCCCGCTGACCGGCATGGCGATGCCGTTCCTGGCGCAGGGCGGCTCGTCGGTCGTGACCAACTGGGCGATCGTGGCGCTGCTGGTGCGCGTCAGCGACTCGGCACGCCGCCAGTACGACGGGCCGGGCCCCCGGTGACGCGGCACATCCGGCACGCCGGCGTCTTCTGCGCCCTGCTGCTGGTGGCGCTGCTGCTGAACGCCGCCCGCGTCCAGGTCGTCCAGGCCCCGGCCTACGACACGAACCCCGCCAACCGCCGCCCGGAGATCTTCCGCTACGGGCAGCCGCGCGGCGACATCCTGGTCGGCGGCCGGCCCGTCACCGGCTCGAAGGACACCCGCGAGCACCTGCGCTACGAACGGACCTACACCGACGGCCCGTTGTACGCGCCGGTCACGGGCTTCGCCTCCCAGCTGTACGGGACGACGCTCCTGGAGAAGGCCGAGGACGGCATCCTCTCCGGCACGGACCCGATGCTCGCGCCGTTCCCCCTGTGGAACGACTTCACCCGCGCGCACAGCCGCGGTGGCGACGTCGTGACGACCCTCGACCCGGCCGCGCAGCGGGCGGCCTACCAGGGACTCGCCGGGCGCAAGGGCGCGGTGGCGGCGCTGGATCCGTCGACCGGCCGGATCCTGGCCCTGGTGTCCGCCCCGTCCTACGACCCCCAGCCGCTGTCCGGCAACGGAGCGGCGGCGGCCAGGGCGTGGAAGCGGCTGAACGCCGACCGGGACCGCCCGATGCTCAACCGGGCGGTACGGCAGACGTATCCGCCGGGCTCGACGTTCAAGGTCGTCACCACCGCCGCCGCGCTGGACTCCGGCGTGGTCAGGGACCTCGACGCGCCGACGGACTCCCCCGACCCGTACACCCTGCCCGGGACCCGGACCCGCCTGACGAACGCGTCCCGGGGCTGCCGGGACGCCTCCGTGCGGGAGGCCTTCACCCTCTCCTGCAACACGGTGTTCGCCAAGCTCGGCGTGGAGGTGGGCGTGACGGACATGACGGCGACGGCCCACGCCTTCGGCTTCGACAACCCGGCGCTGCGGGTTCCCTTCCCGGTGGCCCGGTCCACCTTCGACACCTCGTTCGACAAGGCCCAGCTCGCCCTGTCGTCGATCGGCCAGTACAACACCCGTGCCACACCGCTCCAAATGGCGATGGTCGCGGCGGCCGTCGCCAACGGCGGCCAGGTGCGGGAGCCGTACCTGGTGGAGCGCACGACACGACCGGGCGGCAGCACCCTCGCGACGGCGGGCTCGCGCGCGGTCCGCCAGGCGATGTACCCCTCGACCGCGGTCCGGCTGCGCGCGCTGATGCGGGAGGTGGTCGAGGACGGCACCGGACACCGGGCCGCGATCCGCGGCGCCAAGGTGGGCGGCAAGACCGGCACCGCCCAGCACGGCCTGGGCAACTCCGGTACGCCGTACGCCTGGTTCGTCTCCTGGGCGCAGGGCGACCGCGATCTGGCGCCGCGGGTGGCGGTCGCGGTGGTCGTGGAGGACGCGGAGGCGGACCGCGGGGACATCAGCGGCGGCGGCGACGCGGCGCCGATCGCCCGGGCCGTGATGAAGGCGGTGCTCAAGGCCCGTTAGTCAACAAATGGCGCCCAGGGGATTGACGGCCTTGCTGACAGGCAGTCTCATAAGGGGGACAGTGACGTGTGCACAACGAGGTGGGCAGCCATGACGACCCTGACGGAAGCCGACGCGCTCGACGGCCTGCGCGATGCCCTGGGCCTGCTCAAGGACCGGGAGCAGGTGGCCCAGCGGCTGCTCGACTCCTCCGCCAAGCACTCCTTCGACCCGGACAAGGAACTGGACTGGGACGCGCCCTTCGAGGAGGGCAAGTGGTTCTGGCCGCCGGAGCTGGTGTCGCTCTACGACACGCCGCTCTGGAAGCGGATGAGCGAGGAGCAGCGCATCCTGCTCTCCCAGCACGAGGCGGCGGCCCTGGCCTCCCTCGGCATCTGGTTCGAGATCATCCTCATGCAGCTCCTGGTCCGCCACATCTACGACAAGGCCGCGACCAGCGCACACGTCCGCTACGCCCTCACCGAGATCGAGGACGAGTGCCGCCACTCCAAGATGTTCGCCCGCCTGATATCCCACGGCGGCACACCTTGGTACCCGGTCAGCCGCGCCCACCAGCACCTGGGCCGCCTGTTCAAGACCATCTCGACCACCCCGGGTTCCTTCACGGCGACGCTCCTCGGCGAGGAGGTCCTCGACTGGATGCAGCGCCTGACCTTCCCCGACGAGCGGGTCCAGCCCCTCGTCCGCGGCGTCACCCGCATCCACGTGGTGGAGGAGGCCCGCCACGTCCGCTACGCCCGCGAGGAACTCCGCCGCCAGATGGTGACGGCCCCCAAGTGGTCCCAGGAGTTCACCCGCATCACCTCCGGGGAGTTCGCCCGCGTGTTCTCGGTGGCGTTCGTGAACCCCGAGGTCTACACGAACGTCGGCCTGGACCAGCGGGAGGCCCTCGCCCAGGTAAAGGCGAGCGGACACCGCCGCGAGGTCATGCAGACCGGCTCCAAGCGGCTGACGGACTTCCTCGACGACATCGGCGTACTGCGCGGAGTCGGACGGCGGCTGTGGAAGTCGTCGGGGCTGCTGGCCTAGGAGAACCCGCGCACGGCGAGAAGGGGACGTGTCGGGGGGTGTCCGCCCGCAGCGGTTGGCGCGTCAACGCGAGTCAGTCGGCGTCCGACCCCATCGCGCCGTTCCGAGGACGGACACCCCCCGACGCGGCCCGACCCACAAACAGCCGCAGGCGCTACGCGCACCCCCACCGAAGCAGCCACAGGCCGCCGCAGGCACCCGGCCCAACCGCCGGAGGTTACGCTGCGGGTCATGACACCAGCCGCCCCCACCCCCGCCTACCGGCGCCTCAGCGTCGAGGAACGTCGTAGCCAGCTGCTCACCGCCGCGCTGTCGCTCTTCGCGCACCGCGCCCCGGAGGACGTCTCCCTGGACGACGTGGCGGAGGCGGCCGGGGTGTCGCGGCCCCTGGTCTACCGGTACTTCCCGGGCGGCAAGCAGCAGCTGTACGAGGCTGCCCTCCGCTCCGCCGCCGACGAGCTCCGGCACTGCTTCGACGAACCCCTCGAAGGCCCCCTGCTCCCCCGTCTGTCCCGCGCCCTCGACCGCTACATGGCCTTCGTCGACGAGCACGACGCCGGCTTCAGCGCCCTCCTCCAGGGCGGCAGCGTCGTCGAGACCTCACGGACGACGGCCATCGTCGACGGCGTACGCCGCGCCGCCGCCGAGCACATCTTCCGGCACCTGGAGGTCACCGAGCCCGGCCCCCGCCTGCGGATGACCGTCCGGATGTGGATCACCGCCGTGGAGGCGTCGTCGCTCATCTGGCTCGACGAGGACAAGCAGCCCCCCACCGAGGAGCTGCGCGACTGGCTCGTCGAGCAGTTCGTGGCCATGCTGACGGTGACCGCCCGCCGCGACCCGCAGACCGAGGCCCTGGTCGTGGCCCTCGCCGAGGAAGTCTGACACTGGTCCCGTGAAGAGCGAAGACACCCCCTTCGAGGGCGGCCCCATGGACGGCAGGGTCCTGCCCGTCCTGCTCGGCATCACCGGCCACCCGCCCAAGACGTACCGCATCCCCGTCCCGGACCCCGCCGGCGGCCCGCCCACCGTCCTGGTCTACCGCCGCGTACCCCGGGGCCAGGGCAGGGTCGGCCTGACCCACCGCTGGAAGTACGAGTACGCACCGGAAGGCGCACCGGCCCGCCGGCTCAACTGGCCCTGGTCGAAGCCAGACGCCACGCCGCCCGGCAAGCGGGACGACGCCGACGGGTGACCCCGTTGCGCCGAACCGCGCACACCCACCGCGCGCACCGCGCGCACACGCCTGATCCTCACGGTGTCCGGCGGCGAACAGGCCGCCCCGCAACGGAGGTGATGGCATGTCAGGAAGCCTTCTGCGCCTGGTCTGCACGGCGGCGGTGGCAGCAGCGACCGTCCTCGCTCCCGCCCCTGCCACGGCTGCCCCGGAACCGGAATCCGACCTCGGGCAGGACCCCGCCGCGGTCTCCGACCTCCTGACGGACCTTCAGCAGCTGTACCGGAAGGCGGAACAGGCCACCGAGGCCTACAACGCCACCGAGGAGAAACTGAAGAAGCAGCGCGCCGAGACCGACCGCCTGGACCGCGCCCTCGCCCGCACCCGGCTCTCCCTGCACGACAGCCGGGGCGCGGCCGGCCGTCTGGCCCGGCAGCAGTACCAGAGCAGCACCGACATCTCCCCGTACGTACGCCTGCTCCTGGCCCGCGACCCGCAGCACGCGATCGACCAGGGCCATGTGATCGGCAGGCTGGCGCGGGAACGGGCCGGCATCGTCGGCCGGCTGACCGGCGACGAACGCGAGGCCCGGGACCTGGCCCGCAAGGCCCGCAAGGCCCTCGACGAGCAGCTCGCCCTCACCGAGCGGCGGAAGAAGGAACGGAACGAGGTCCGCGAGCGCCTCCACGACGTCGAGGAACTGCTCGCCTCCCTCAGCCGCGACCAGCTCACCGCCCTCGCCGAGTTCGAGAAGGAGGGCGTCGCCAAGGCGCAGCAGAAGTTCATCGCGTCCGGCGCGCTCAGCAGCGTCACCAACGGCGACGACAGCAAGAGCAAGGGAAACAAGAACAAGAACAGGAACAACAGTAAGAACAGAAACAACAGGAAGAACACCAACAACGGCGTCCGCAAACCGTCCGCCGAGGGCGACCGCGCCGTGCGCTACGCCGTGCGGCAGCTCGGCAAGCCCTACGAGTGGGGCGCGGAGGGCCCGGAGTCGTACGACTGCTCGGGCCTGACCTCGCAGGCCTGGGCTCAGGCCGGGGCGCCCATCCCCCGGACCAGCCAGGAGCAGTGGAAGAGGCTGAAGCGGATCCCGCTCCCTCAGCTGCGGCCGGGGGACCTGGTCGTGTACTTCCCGGAGGCCACGCATGTGGCGCTGTACCTCGGCGACGGCATGGTCGTACAGGCGCCCCGGCCGGGCGCGAAGGTGAAGGTGTCACCGATCGCGGCCAACCCGGTCCTGGGCGCCGTACGCCCGGACCCGGACGGGAAGCCCCTGCGGCGCTACGAGCCACCGGAGCTCCCCGAGGGGGCCACGGACGGGTCGGACGAGGGTTACGAGGGCTACGACGAGGATGGGACCTACGCGGCGCCCGCGCCGGACACCTCGACGAGGTAGGCCTGCGCCTTCTCCGGGTCGTAGAAGAAGTTCTCGAAGTCGGCCGGGTCGTTGAAGCCGTTGGCGAACCGGTCGGCGACCGGCTGGAGCTCACCGGCCGCGCCGATCAGGTTCAGGATGTGCTCCGGCGGCGGCGCGAGCATCGCGTTGGTCCACTTGGTGACGTGCTGCGCGGTGGCCCAGTAGCGGTCGAAGGTGGCCCTCATCCACTCCTCGTCGAACGGCTTGTCGCCGCGCTCGACGATCGAGGCGAGGTAGGCGGCCGCGCACTTCGACGCGGAGTTGGAGCCCTGTCCGGTGATCGGGTCGTTGGCCACGACGACGTCCGCCACGCCCAGCACGAGCCCGCCGCCGGGGAGGCGGCCGACGGGGTTGCGGACGGTGGGGGCGTAGCGGCCGGCCAGCGTGCCGCCGGCGTCGGTCAGTTCGACCTTGGTGGCCCGCGCGTACTCCCAGGGGACGTACCGCTCCATGAGTTCCAGGGTCAGGGAGAGGTGCTCCGCCGGGTCCTTGACGCCGTTGAAGACGTCGAGCGGGCCGCCGGGTATGCCCTCCCAGAACAGGATGTCGGCGCGGCCGGAGGTGGTCAGGCACGGCATGACGAACAGTTCGCCGACGCCCGGCACGAGGTTGCAGCGGACCCCTTCGGTGTCGGGGTGCTCGGGGCGCGGGCCCAGGCCGTGGACGTACGACACGGCCAGCGCGCGCTGCGGCTCGCTGTAGGGGGACCGCTCCGCGTCACGGCCGAACATCTGCACCAGCTCGCCCTTGCCGGCCGCGACGAGCACCAGGTCGTACGTCCGGGAGAAGTAGTCGAGGTCGCCGACGGCCGCGCCGTGGATGACGAGCTGCCCGCCGCGCTGGGCGAACGTCTCCATCCAGCCGGCCATCTTCACGCGCTGGTCGATCGACTGCGCGTACCCGTCGAGCCTGCCCAGCCAGTCGATCGCACGGGCCGCGGGACCCTCGGCCCAGGAGCCGGGGGCGGCGACCGAGACGCCGAGTCCTTCGATCTTCGGGGCCTGGGACTCCCAGAAGTTCAGCTGGAGATCGCGCTCGTGCTGAAGTGCCGTGTGGAACATGCACTGCGTCGACATGACCCGGCCGGTGCGGATCTCGTCCGCCGTCCGGTTGGACATCAGGGTGACCTCGTACCCCTGCGACTGGAGGCCGAGAGCGATCTGGAGCCCGGACTGACCGGCTCCGACGACGAGTATCTTCCGCATGCGGGGTTGTCCTCTACTCGGGGGTTTCGTCGAGCGCGTGGCCCACCAGGCCCAGGAGGGTCTCGATCACGGAGATCCGGCGACGCGCGTCCATGATCATGACAGGTATGTGTCTCGGGATGGTCAGGGCCTCCCGTACGTCCTCCGGCTCGAACAGCTCGCTGCCGTCGAAGTGGTTGACCGCGACCACGTACGGCAGCCCGGAACTCTCGAAGTAGTCCAGGACCGGGAAGCAGTCCTTCAGACGGCGGGTGTCGGCCATGACGACGGCGCCGATCGCGCCGCGCACGATGTCGTCCCACATGAACCAGAACCGCTGCTGGCCCGGCGTGCCGAACAGGTAGAGCACCAGGTCGTCGTCGAGCGTGATGCGCCCGAAGTCCATGGCGACGGTGGTGGTGGTCTTGCCCGGCGTGGCGGTGAGGTCGTCGTGGGCCTCGCTCGCCTCGGTCATCAGCGCCTCGGTCTGCAGGGGCGTGATCTCCGAGACGGCGGTGACCAGCGTGGTCTTGCCCACGCCGAAGCCGCCCGCCACCACGATCTTCGTGGCGATGGGGGCGCGGGTGCGGTCCGTCTCCCAGGCGTGCATGCTCTCGCCGGGCTGGACGAACGGGGATGTACCAGCGACGCCGTGAGCGGCGTCAGAGACGACGGAGTCCACTCAGCACCCTTTCCAGCAGAGCTCGGTCCGGGCGGCCCGTGCCATGGCCGGTGCCCGTTCCGTACACACGGATCTTTCCCTGGTCCGCGAGGTCGCTGAGGAGCACGCGGACCACGCCGAGCGGCATCTTCAGCAGCGCGGCGATCTCGGCCACCGTACGCATCCGGCGGCACAGTTCGACGATGGCCCGCAGCTCCGGCATGACGCGGGTGGAGAGGTTGCCGTTCGTCAGTTCCTTGCGCTCCTCCGGGGCGTCCAGCGCGGCGGTGCTCGCCACGAAGGTCTCCACGAGGAGGACGTGGCCGAAGCGGGTGCGGCCGCCGGTGAGCGAGTAGGGGCGGACCCGGGCGGGTTTGCGGTCACCGCCGCGGACCGGGAGCTGCTGCCTGGGCGTACTGCTCATCGTGCACTCCCCGTCGTCTGGGAATCCTCCAGGGATTTCCGCAGTTCGCTGCGGAGTTCGGGCGTCAGGACGTGACCGGCGCGGCCCACGAACAGAGCCATGTGGTACGCGACCACGCTCATGTCGCAGTCCGCGGAGCCGTGGACGCCGAGCAGCGAGCCGTCGCTGATGGACATCACGAACAGGCTGCCCTCGTCCATCGCGACCATCGTGTGCCGGACCCCGCCGAAGTCCATCAGCTTCGCGGCGCCGACGGTGAGGCTGCCGATGCCGGAGACGATGGTGGCCAGGTCGGCGGCGGAGCCGCGCGGGCCGGTCTTCCTGGCCCCGCCGCCCTGGAGGGCCCGACGGGCCTGCTGGTTCCGGTGGTCGTCGGAGGACAGCAGGAGCAGTCCGTCGGACGAGACGACCGCGACCGAGAGGATGCCGGGGACCTCCTCGACCAGGTTGGTCAGCAGCCAGTGCAGGTTGCGGGCCTCACTGCTCAGTCCGATCAGTCCGAAGGTACTGGGAGCGGTCAACTGCTTGCCTCCTCGACTGTGCCCCCCGTGGCTTCTTCGGATTCAGCTGGTTCTGCTGCGCCGGTGTCCGGCCGCTTGTGCGAGGCCGTCTTCTCGGCGATCTCCGCCTCCACCTCGCGGTAGCCGGCCTGGGCGCCCTGCCGGAAGCCGCCGAGGCGGCGGCGGAGGGCTTCGGCGTCCACGGAGCCGCTGCGCTGGCGTGGGGCGGTGGCCGGAGCGGTGATCTTGGGTGTGCGCTTGGGGAGGCCCTTGTCGGTGACGCGGTCCTCTTCGTCGTCGGGTGCGCGTTCATGTTCCGCCTCGGTATCGCCTTCGGCGATGTCGTTCCCACCCGCACCCCCCGTGCGGGTTTCGTCGTCGAGTGCGGGTGGCCCCTGTGGGGCGGATGCTCCGTCGGCGGCTGCGGGCTCGTGGTCCGCCGGGGCCGGCTCGTCCTGCGGGATCGGGGCCAGCAGCTCCATCGTGGTCTCGGCAGGGGTTTCCGCCGGTGCCGGTTCCGGGTGGTGCTCCGCCTCCTCCACCGTTTCTTCGTGCCGTACCGCCTTCTCCGCCAGCGCCACCAGCGGGTCCCCGTTGCCCGCGCGGCCGTGCAGGACGTTGGAGTTGGCCTCGGCGTCGGCGCCGGGGAACGCGATGGTGTGGCCGGTGCCGGAGAGCGGGCCGGAGGCGGAAACAACCGCCGCCGGTGCCGCCGCCAGCAGTGTGCGGGGCAGGACGACGACCGCCGCGACACCGCCCTGCTTCTGCTCGCGCAACTGCACGCGCACACCGTGCCGGTGGGCGAGGCGGGCCACGACGTACAGGCCGAGGCCGAGACCGTCCTCGCCCTCCTGGTCGTACGGCGCCTCCGGGTCGAAGTCGGCGAGGCGGGAGTTCAGGCGCTCCAGCCGGTCCTCGGCCATGCCGATGCCCTCATCCTGGACGGAGAGCATGACCTCGCCGTTCTCCAGCAGCCAGCCGGAGATCTCGACGGGCAGGTCGGGCGGCGAGAACGAGGTGGCGTTCTCCAGGAGTTCGGCCAGCAGGTGGGACAGGTCGTCCGCGGCGAACCCTGCGATGTGCGCGTGCGGCGGCAGCGCGGCGATCCGGACCCGCTCGTACCGCTCGATCTCGCTGACCGCCGCGCGGACGACGTCCACGAGCGGCACGGGCCCGGCGGCGTGCTGGACGTGCTCGGTGCCGGCGAGGACGAGGAGGTTCTCGCTGTGCCGGCGCATGACCGTGGCGAAGTGGTCGAGCTTGAACAGCGTGGCGAGGCGGTCCGGGTCCTGCTCGCGCTCCTCCAGGTTCTCGATGACGGCCAGTTGCCGCTCGACCAGGCCGAGCGTGCGCAGCGCGAGGTTGACGAACGTGCCACCGATGGCCGTGCGCAGCCGCTCCAGCTGGGCGGCGGACTCGGCGAGTTCACCGCGCAGTTCCTCGCGGGCGTCGGCCATCTTCTGGCGCTGGCCGACGAGGTGCTTGCGGTCGGACTCCAGTGTGGAGATCCGCTCGGTGAGGGCGACGGTGTGCGCGTGCAGGGCGTTGACGGAGCGGACGACCTGGGCGAACTCGTCGTTGCGGCCGGTGAACTTGACGGGTTCCTCGGCCGCCGGAACCTCCGCCTCGGCCAGCCGCTTCGAGCCCAGGCGCAGGACCGCGAGGGGGCGGGTGAGGCTGCGGGCCATGCCCGTGGCGACGCCGACGGCGAGCAGCATCAGGGCGCCGAGGACGGCGATGCGGATCTCCAGCGCGGTGACGTCGTCGTCGCGCAGCGCCTCCAGGTCCTTGGTGCGGCGGTCGTAGAGGGCGGACTCCACGCCGCGCATCAGGTCGACCCGGGCGGAGAGGGCCGTGTCCAGCTTCCGGGCGTTGGTCGAGCGTTCGCCGCTGGAGAGGGTCGGCTGGTCGGTGAGCGTGGCGAGGTACTTCTCGGCGGAGTTGACCTCGGTGCCGGTGACCGTGTTGTCGAACGAGGTGCGGGCCGCCTTGGGCGCGGTGTCGCGGAAGTCGGCCAGGGCCGCGTCGGAGCGCAGCCGGGCCTGCTGGGCGGCGGCGCTCAGGGCGTCGCGCTGCCGGGTGTCGGCGTCCGAGGAGGTATCGGTCGGCAGGCCGGTGACCGGGTCGATGACCGTCTCGGTGCCGCGCGGCACGCTGAGGGCGGCGAGCAGCAGCCCCCGGGCCGCGGCGGCCTGCTGCACGGCGGAGTCCAGCTCGGCCAGGGCCTGTCCGCCGGAGCCCGCGCGCGGCGGCGTCTGCTGCGCCAGCTGCTCGGCGAGCCGGTGGAGTTCGGTGACGGCGGCGGAGTACGCCTGGTGCGCTTCGAGGGCACTGCTCTTGCCGGTGAGCGCCGCCCGGCGTACGGCCGCGATGCCGTCGAGGTCGGAGCGGAGCGAGGCGGGCGTGTCGGTGTCGCCCCGCAGCTCCTCGACCTGCCGGTCCACGCGGGCGCTGTGCTGCTCGGAGGGCGCCTTGGACTTGGGGCGGCCGGCCGCGATGTAGGAGGTGACGTCGTCGCGCTCGTCGGCGAGGGAGTGCGCGAGGGCGAGGGCGTCCTGCGTCTGCTCGGCGAGCGTCACGAGCTCCTGCGAGTCGTGGAGTTGCCCGGAGGCGGCGAGGACGGAGGGGGTGCCCGCACCGGCGATGGCCGCGGCGACCACGGCCACGGCCACGATGAGCCGGTTGCGTACGTGGGTGGGGCGGCCCTTGCCGGTGGGGGGCGTCGGCTCAGCGCCCTGAACGGGGGCCGTCTGCTTGCCTGTGCGACGAGGCCGCGACATCTGCACCGGTGCTCGCATTCCTGACTCGTGAACTCATGGGCCCGGATGACGCTCCGTCAACTGGTGCGTACTCCAGGTACACTTCCCGACCCTCCCAGCGCCGGTGGGCAGCGCACGTGCATCACCTGACCCGCCACCCGAAGGAGTGAACCCCGGAGGGGAGTTGGGGGGCAAGTTCCGCTGGCCCTTGCAGCGGCCTTGCGCGGCGGGCCGGTTGGACGCCGTGCGCGGGCGGTGGCAGTATTCGCCACCACGCCTTCCCGGAACAAATCATTCCAGCCCAAACAGGGCGTCTGACCTGCATGACCGCACCGGTCCGGCAACCATTGCCAGCGTTTTGCGGACCTTGTGAAGGGCTCGTGCAGACTGGCTGGATGCGTACTGAACTCGCCTCGGAACCGGGAGACGCGGACCGCCCCAACGAGGACTTCGCCAGTGTCGGACTACCGGCCTCCGGACAGGGCGGTTCGGTCGTCGTCCTGGATGGTGTCACACCGCCGAAGGGCGGGACGGGTTGTCTGCATTCCGTCCCCTGGTTCACCGCGCGCCTCGGCGGAGCCCTGACCGAACTGACCGTTTCACTCCCGGATGTTCCTCTGGTCGACGTCTTGTCCCGCGCCATCGCGCGTACCGCCGAGGCACACGCCTCAACCTGTGACCTTTCTCACCCGCGCACCCCTCAGGCCACGGTGGTCATGGCGCGCTGGTCCCCGGAGGCGGTGGAGTACCTGGTCCTGTCGGACTCGGCGCTCCTCGTGGAGTCCCCGGACGGTGTGGTGACGCCCTTGCTGGACGACCGGCTGGCCCTGCTCCCCCGCTCGGCCCTGGCCACGGACGCGCTGGTGGACTCCACCTACCGCAACCGGGAAGGCGGCTTCTTCACGGCGGCGGCCGATTCCTCGGTGGCCCGGCGCGCGGTGACCGGCACCCTGCCCCGGCACGAGGTGCGCGCCCTGGCCGCCCTGACGGACGGCGCCGCCCGCTGGGTGGAGCGGTTCGAGGAGGGCGACTGGACGGACTGCTTCCAGCTCCTGCGCAAGGAGGGACCGCAGGCGCTGGTGGACCGGGTGCGGACGCTGGAGCGGGCGGATTCGGCCAGGTCGTTCCTGGGCCGGAGCAAGACGCACGACGACGCGACGGTCGTGTACGCCGAGTTCTAGCCACCCTGGGCCGGGTGCGGTGCTACTTCTCCATGCCCCGGGTGCTACTTCTCCATGCCCCGGTTGAGCTGGTGCAGCAGCCGGGCCAGTTCCGTCACCTCGCCGGTGTCCCAGTCGGCCAGGCGGCCGGCGTAACGGGCGCGGCGGGCCTCGCGCACCCGGCGGACCCGGTCGTGGCCCTCCTGGGTGAGGGCGACCAGCCAGGCGCGTCCGTCGGCGGGGTCGGGCTCGCGGGCGATCAGGCCCAGGTCCTCCAGGGCGCGCAGCTGGCGGGACATCGTGGCCTTGCCGACGCCGATGTAGGCGGCGAGTTCGGTGGCCCGCTGCTTGCCGCACTCGTCCAGCCGTACGAGCAGGCCGTACGCGGAGGACTCCAGGTCGGGGTGGACCTCCCGGGCCATCTCGCCCTGGCTGGCCCGGGCCCGCCGCAGCAGCACGGTCAGCTCCCGCTCCAGCGCCAGAAAGGCAGTCTGATCCACACCGGTTCCGGCCAGGGAGGGGTCCCGGTGTCCGTCGTCGTTGCCGTCCTCGTGCACGTGAGCCCCGCCTCGGTCGTCGCCCGCTACCTGCATTTTCCGCCCTGTGCGGCCGTCGCCGCAGTTCGGCAAGTATTCCGCAGGTCACGGGTTGCGCGTCCACAGGGCCGCCACAGGGTGAAGGCCCGGGCCTCCCTCACGGGACCCGGGCCTTCCCTCATCCGATGACCTCCGTCACGCGGCCACCGGAACCTCCGGCGCCGCATCCGCCGTGGCGGGCGCGAGCGCCAGCTCCAGGACCTGGCGGACGTCGGTGACGGCGTGGACGTCGAGCTTGTCCAGCACCTCCGCCGGGACGTCGTCCAGGTCGGGTTCGTTGCGCTTGGGGATGATCACGGTGGTGACCCCGGCGCGGTGGGCGGCCAGCAGCTTCTGCTTCACGCCGCCGATCGGCAGGACCCGGCCGGTCAGCGAGACCTCGCCGGTCATCGCCACGTCCGTGCGGACCAGGCGGCCGGACAGGAGCGAGGCGAGGGCCGTGGTCATCGTGACGCCGGCGCTGGGGCCGTCCTTGGGGACCGCGCCCGCCGGGAAGTGGATGTGCACGCCCCGGTCCTTCAGATCGCCCACCGGCAGTTCCAGCTCGGCACCGCGGGAGCGCAGGAAGCTCAGCGCGATCTGCGCCGACTCCTTCATCACGTCCCCCAGCTGACCGGTCAGGGTCAGCCCGGCCGCGCCCGTCTCCGGGTCGGCCAGGGACGCCTCGACGTACAGCACGTCACCACCGGCGCCCGTCACCGCGAGGCCCGTCGCCACGCCCGGCACGGACGTCCGGCGCTCGGCCGGGTCCTGGGCGGACTCGGGCACGTGGTGCGGCCGTCCGATCAGCGCGCGCAGGTCCTCGTCCCGGACGGTGAACGGCAGCTCCCGCTCACCCAGTTCGTGCTGGGCCGCGACCTTGCGCAGCAGCCGTGCGATCGACCGCTCCAGGTTCCGCACGCCCGCCTCGCGGGTGTACTCACCGGCGAGCTTGCGCAGCGCGCCCTCGTCGATGGCCACCTCGTCCTTGTCGAGCCCGGCCCGCTCCAGCTGGCGCGGGAGCAGGTGGTCGCGGGCGATGACGACCTTCTCGTCCTCGGTGTAGCCGTCCAGGCGGACGATCTCCATCCGGTCGGCCAGCGCCTCCGGGATGGCCTCCAGGACGTTGGCGGTCGCGAGGAAGACCACGTCCGACAGGTCCAGCTCGACCTCCAGGTAGTGGTCCCGGAAGGTGTGGTTCTGCGCCGGGTCGAGCACTTCGAGCAGGGCCGCGGCCGGGTCGCCCCGGAAGTCCGAGCCCACCTTGTCGATCTCGTCGAGCAGCACGACCGGGTTCATCGACCCGGCCTCCTTGATGGCGCGGACGATCCGGCCGGGCAGGGCACCGACGTACGTACGCCGGTGACCGCGGATCTCGGCCTCGTCGCGGACGCCGCCGAGGGCGACGCGCACGAACTTGCGCCCCATCGCGTGGGCGACGGACTCGCCGAGGCTGGTCTTGCCGACGCCGGGCGGACCGACGAGCGCGAGCACGGCACCGCCGCGCCGCCCGCCGACCACGCCCAGCCCCCGGTCGGTACGCCGCTTGCGCACCGCCAGGTACTCGGTGATCCGCTCCTTCACGTCCTGGAGGCCGGAGTGCTCGGCGTCGAGGACGGACTGGGCGCCCTGGATGTCGTAGGCGTCCTCGGTGCGCTCGCTCCACGGCATCTCCAGGACCGTGTCGAGCCAGGTGCGGATCCAGGAGCCCTCGGGCGACTGGTCGGAGGACCGCTCCAGCTTGTCGACCTCCTTGAGCGCGGCCTCGCGGACCTTCTCGGGCAGGTCGGCGGCCTCCACGCGGGCGCGGTAGTCGTCGGACTCCTCGGCGGGGTCCTTGCCTGCCTCGCCGTTCAGGTCGCGCAGCTCCTTGCGGACCGCTTCGAGCTGGCGCCGCAGCAGGAACTCGCGCTGCTGCTTGTCGACGCCTTCCTGGACGTCCTTGGCGATGGACTCGGCCACGTCCTGCTCGGCGAGGTGGTCGCGCAGCTGCTGGGTGGCGAGCTTCAGCCGGGCCACCGGGTCGGCGGTCTCCAGCAGCTCGACCTTCTGGCCGGTGGTCAGGAACGGCGAGTAGCCGGAGTTGTCGGCGAGCGCCGAGACGTCGTCGATGGCCTGGACCCGGTCGACGACCTGCCAGGCGCCGCGCTTGCGCAGCCAGGCGGTGGCGAGGGCCTTGTACTCCTTGACCAGTTCGGCGACCTGCCCGGGCAGCGGCTCCGGGACGGATTCGTCGACGCTGGTGCCCTCGACCCAGAGGGCCGCGCCGGGACCCGTGGTCCCCGCACCGATCTTCACCCGGCCCCGGCCGCGGATCAGCGCGCCCGGATCGCCGTCGGCCAGCCGGCCCACCTGCTCGACGGTGCCGAGGACACCGGTGCCGGCGTATGTGCCGTCGATGCGCGGCACCAGGAGTACCCGGGGCTTTCCGGGTGTTGTCCGAGCAGCGGCCTGGGCGGCCTCCACCGCGGCACGGACCTCGGAGTCGCTCAGGTCCAGCGGGACCACCATCCCGGGCAGGACGACCTCGTCGTCGAGCGGCAGCACGGGCAGGGTGAGCGGTGTGGACGTCGAAGCCATGATCTCCCCTTCGGCAATCAAGTTGAGCTATGCCGACTCAATGCTCGGGAGCCGCCGGATGTTCCCCACCCGCTGTTCGCCGTGAGCGATCGACCGTGACGCCAGGGGCGATCGGGGCCGTAGAGTCGGCCACGTAACAGATCAATGCGGCGAGTGGGTATTACCAGGGGGCGGCGTGGACAGGACCGTGCAGGCGTGGGTGGACGGGTGGATCGTGTCGCGCGGGGCCGCTCCGCCCGTGACGGAGCCGTGGGGCTGCACGATCGACGTGGGGACGAACGGACACGTCACACGGCACGTGTTCGGCGCGACCGGCGACGACCTCGACGAGACGGCCGTCCGCAAGGTGGCCGGCGCGGTGACCGGGGCCGGGGTCTGGCTGAAGGCCTTCCGGGACCCGTCGGTGGTGGCCGGCTGGCTGGACGACAGCTGGTGGATCGACCCCGAGCCCGGCTACCTGATGACCGTCCCGCTGACCCCGGCGGACGTTGCGGACGTGCCCGACGGCTACCGGCTGCGCAGCTGGTCGCGCGGCGGAGTGACGCGAGTGATGGTGGCCGCGCCGGACGGTTCGCTGGCGGCGCGCGGGCAGATCGCCCCGACCGGCGCCACCGCCGTCGCCGACCAGATCGAGACGGCGCCGGAGCATCGCCGCAAGGGACTCGGCAGCCTCGTCATGCGGACGTTGCAGAGCGCCGCCGTTCGTCAGGGGGCACACACCGGTGTGCTCGCCGGTACGCCCGCGGGGCGAGGGCTGTACGAGGCGCTGGGCTGGGAGGTGGCGGCCCTGCTCACCAGCGCGAAGCACGACCCGCGGACCTGAACGGTCCCGCCTTCAGCGCCGGGCAGGTCAGAGCGGGCCGGTGGGCCTGCCCCGCCACCGCCGGAGCACCGGCCAGGTCGCGATCCCGATGGCCAGGGCGATCAGATGCCCCCAGTTCGTCAACGGGTCGGCGAGGGCGAGCAGGTCCTGGAGCAGCATCCCGCCGAAGCCGGCCAGCAGCGGCACGCGCAGCCAGAGCGGCAGCAGTCCGGCCAGGGCGCCGGTGCCGGCGGCGACGCCGAAGCTGACGCCGTAGTCGAGGCGGTGCAGCGAGCTCTCGGGGAGCTGCCCGGCCAGCACCGCGAGCCCGACCGGGACCTCGGTCGCCAGGGTCGCGAGGACATGCCCGAGCAGGAAGACCCCGGCCGTGCGCAGGCCGCCGATCCGCCGTTCCAGCGCGGTCAGCACGAGCACGAACCCGATCGCGAACGGCGAGGCCACCCCGCCCGCGAGCCACAGCGCGCTGCCGACCAGCACCAGCTCCGGCGTCCGCACCAGGTGCGCCACATCCGTACTGGAGCCCTGGAGCAGGGCGTGCACCAGGGCGGGGTCCGCGTACGCGGAGAACAGCGAGGTCAGACAGAGGACGATCCCGTAGCCGAACGTGAACGGCGTGCCCGTGGGAGTGGGGAGCAGCCGCCACAGCCGCGGTGTCCGGAGCCGGAGCCGGGGCTTCCCCGCCTCGGTGGGCTCTCGCACGTCCGGGACCGCGGTTCCGCACGGCACCCGGCCGCCGGCCCGCTGCCGCGGCACCCCGTCCAGCAGCGCCGGCACACCGGGAACGGGCACGTCCGAAGGCGTCGGCGTGGCCGTCTCGTCGGCCGGCGCGGTGCGGTCCACGGCGGGCGCTCCTTCCGTCATGTCCCACACTTCGCGCACCTTCGCCCCCTGTCTGTGACGGGCGCCACGCGAGACCCGATTCACAGCAACCTGACAGCAGCGCACGGCGTCCCCTGCCGGCCCGTCCGTAATGCTTGGCGCCGGACGCCCCTCACCTGCCAGGATGCTCGGATGCCCACCTCGAACGACACCCCCCTCGTGCTGGACCGTCGCGAGGGTCCGCACGGCGAGGTCGTGCTGCGACGGCACGGCGGCCGGCTGGAGATCATCGCGAACGGCTGCTTCCTGATGGACACCTCCGACGGCCGCTCGGAGCGGCGGCTGGTCGACGCGGCCCTGGACGCCCTGACCGGCCGGGACCGCCCCGAGGTGCTGATCGGCGGACTCGGCGTCGGCTTCTCCCTCGCCCACGCGGCGGCGAACCCGCGCTGGGGAGGGATCACGGTCGTGGAACGCGAGCGCGCGATTGTCGAATGGCATCGCGACGGCCCGCTCTCCGCCTTCTCCGCCGAGGCCCTCGCCGACCCCCGCACGAAAATCGTCGAAGCCGATCTCGTGGCCTACGTCAATGAGACATCCGACACGTACGACGCCCTGTGCCTCGACATCGACAACGGACCCGGCTGGACGGTCACGGAGGGCAACCAAATCCTCTACGGAGAAGCCGGACTGGCAAGCTGCGTACGGGTGTTGAGGCCCGGCGGGGTACTCGCCGTCTGGTCCGCCCAGCCCTCCCCGGAATTCGAAGAAACCCTGCGGAATGTCGGGTTCCAACAGGTGCGTACCGAAGAGATCCCGGTTGCCCGGGGCGTTCCGGACGTCGTGCACCTCGGCATCAGCCCTGGATAGCAAAGGTGTGCTGACTCCCCGTACGCTGCTCCTCTGACGCCGATCATTCAAGCGTCAATCGCAACCATGCGCAGACCGAGGAATCACCCCACTGATTCCGGAAAGCACACCCCAGGGGCGGGCGATGGAGCAGACACACACCTCCCACAACGGTTCGGCGACGGCTACACCGGGCGCACAGCGCCGGGTTCTCGTCGTCGAGGACGACGCCACGATCGTGGACGCCATCGCGACCCGCCTGCGAGCCGAGGGATTCCTCGTGCAAACAGCGGGTGACGGTCCGGCCGCCGTCGACACGGCCGAGGCCTGGCAGCCCGACCTGCTGATCCTCGACATCATGCTGCCGGGCTTCGACGGTCTGGAGGTCTGCCGGCGCGTGCAGGCCGCCCGGCCGGTGCCGGTGCTGATGCTCACCGCGCGCGACGACGAGACCGACATGCTGGTCGGGCTCGGCGTCGGCGCCGACGACTACATGACGAAGCCGTTCTCGATGCGGGAGCTGGCGGCGCGCGTGCACGTGCTGCTGCGCCGTGTGGAGCGGGCCGCGCTGGCCGCCGCGACGCCGCGCAGCGGCATCCTGCGCCTCGGCGAGCTGGAGATCGACCACGCGCAGCGCCGGGTCCGGGTCCGGAGTGAGGATGTTCACCTCACGCCGACCGAGTTCGATCTGCTCGTGTGCCTGGCGAACACCCCGCGCGCGGTGCTCTCCCGCGAGCAGCTGCTCGCCGAGGTCTGGGACTGGGCGGACGCCTCCGGCACCCGCACGGTCGACAGCCACATCAAGGCGCTGCGCCGGAAGATCGGCGCCGAGCGGATCCGTACGGTGCACGGCGTCGGCTACGCCCTGGAGACCCCGACGCCATGAGCGGCGGGCCGGCCGCACGGAGAAACCCCCGGGAGCCGGAACCCTGGGGCGGGGTGAGCCCGTTCTCGATCAAGACCAAGCTGGGCGCGCTGGTCGTCATCTCGGTGCTGATCACCACGGGCCTGTCGGTGATCGCGGTGCACACGAAGACGGAGCTGCGCTTCATCACGGTCTTCTCGATGATCGCCACACTGCTCATTACGCAGTTCGTGGCCCATTCGCTCACCGCACCGCTGGACGAGATGACGGCCGTGGCCCGTTCCATCTCGCAGGGCGACTACACCCGCCGGACGCGGGAGAACCGCCGTGACGAGCTGGGCGACCTGGCCGTGACGATCAACGCCATGGCCGACGAGCTGGAGGCGCAGGACAGCCAGCGCAAAGAGCTGGTGGCGAATGTCTCGCACGAGTTGCGCACGCCCATCGCGGGCCTGCGCGCGGTGCTGGAGAACATCGTCGACGGCGTCACGCAGGCGGACCCGGAGACGATGCGCACGGCACTGAAGCAGACCGAGCGGCTCGGCCGGCTGGTGGAGACGCTGCTGGACCTGTCCCGCCTCGACAACGGCGTCGTACCGCTGAAACAGCGGCGGTTCGAGGTGTGGCCGTACCTGTCCGGCGTGCTGAAGGAGGCCAACATGGTCGCCTCCGTGCGCGCGGGCATCGCCACCGGCTCGGGCAGTCACACCCGTACGGACGTCCATCTGCACCTCGACGTGCACCCGCCGGAGTTGACCGCGCACGCCGACCCGGAACGCATCCACCAGGTCGTGGCCAACCTCATCGACAACGCGGTCAAGCACAGCCCGCCGCACGGCCGTGTGACGGTCAAGGCGCGGCGCGGCGTGCTGCCGGAGTCGCTGGAGCTGGAGGTCCTGGACGAGGGCCCCGGCATTCCGAAGTCCGAGTGGCACCGCGTCTTCGAGCGGTTCAACCGCGGCAACGTCAAGCGGCCGCAGGGCCCGGGGAGCGACGGCGGTACGGGTCTCGGCCTGGCCATCGCGCGCTGGGCGGTGGATCTGCACGGCGGGCGGATCGGAGTGGCCGAATCCGAGCGGGGTTGCCGGATTCTTGTCACTCTTCCGGGACTTCCATCTGTGCCAAGTTGACGTAAAGTTCGAAGCGGAGCCACAAGATCCACGGGCGTCCGCACTGACGGACACGTGTGATCAGGCACAGGCCCGCGCCGTCGGCGTGTGAGGCCCTGCCCCGCCCTTCCCTCTTTAAGCGGAACCACGCTTGTTTCCCGCCATTTCAAGCCCCGAAACACACTTCAAGATGTGACTTGCACGACGTTGAACGGGCCCGACCTGACCTACCCGGTCCAGGGGGCGTAGCCTTGATTCCCGCTGTCCATCATCTTGTGAAGCGGAAGAGGGCGGTTGCCGCCGTGTCGCCACAGTCCCCCAGTAACTCGAGCATCTCGACCGACACCGACCAAGCGGGGAAGAACCCTGCCGCGTCGTTCGGTGCCAACGAGTGGCTCGTCGACGAGATCTATCAGCAGTACCTCCAGGACCCGAATTCCGTAGACCGAGCCTGGTGGGACTTCTTCGCCGACTACAAGCCGGGCGCCGCTGCCGCCTCGGCTCCGGCGGGTACCGCGGCCGCGGGGGCCGCGGGGACCACCACCGCTCAGCCGGCCCAGGCCGCCCCGGCCCAGGCCGCCCCGGCCCAGGCCGCGGCCCCCGCCCCGGCGGCCCCGAAGCCCGCGGCCGCCGCGCAGGCTCCCGCCCAGGCGAAGCCCGCCGCGCAGGCCCCGGCTCAGGCTCCCGCCCAGGCCCCGGCTCAGGCGAAGGCCGCCCCGGCCGCCAAGCCCGCCGCCGCGAAGCCGAAGGCCGAGCCCGCCGGTGAGGCCCCCTCGGGTCCCGAGCAGGTCGTGCTGCGCGGCCCCGCCGCCGCGGTCGCGAAGAACATGGACGCCTCCCTGGAGCTGCCCACGGCCACGTCCGTGCGCGCGGTCCCGGTGAAGCTGCTGTTCGACAACCGCATCGTCATCAACAACCACCTCAAGCGGGCGCGCGGCGGGAAGATCTCCTTCACGCACCTGATCGGCTACGCGATGGTCCAGGCCATCAAGGCGATGCCGGCGATGAACTACTCGTTCGCGAAGGTGGACGGCAAGCCGACCCTGGTCAAGCCGGAGCACGTCAACCTCGGTCTCGCCATCGACCTGGTCAAGCCGAACGGCGACCGCCAGCTGGTCGTCGCGGCGATCAAGAAGGCCGAGACGCTGAACTTCTTCGAGTTCTGGCAGGCCTACGAGGACATCGTCCGCCGCGCCCGCGACGGCAAGCTGACGATGGACGACTTCTCCGGGGTCACGGTCTCCCTGACCAACCCCGGCGGCCTCGGCACGGTCCACTCGGTGCCGCGTCTGATGCCCGGCCAGTCCGTGATCATGGGCGTCGGCTCCATGGACTACCCGGCGGAGTTCCAGGGCACCTCCCAGGACACCCTGAACAAGCTCGGCATCTCGAAGGTCATGACGCTCACGTCGACCTACGACCACCGGGTGATCCAGGGCGCCGCCTCCGGCGAGTTCCTGCGCCAGGTCGCGAACCTCCTGCTCGGCGAGAACAACTTCTACGACGAGATCTTCGAGGCGCTGCGCATCCCCTACGAGCCGGTCCGCTGGCTCAAGGACATCGACGCCAGCCACGACGACGACGTCACGAAGGCCGCCCGCGTCTTCGAGCTGATCCACTCCTACCGGGTCCGCGGCCACGTCATGGCCGACACCGACCCGCTGGAGTACCAGCAGCGCAAGCACCCCGACCTGGACATCACCGAGCACGGGCTCACCCTGTGGGACCTGGAGCGCGAGTTCGCCGTCGGCGGCTTCGCCGGCAAGTCGATGATGAAGCTGCGCGACATCCTCGGCGTGCTGCGCGACTCGTACTGCCGCACCACCGGCATCGAGTTCATGCACATCCAGGACCCGAAGCAGCGCAAGTGGATCCAGGACCGTGTGGAGCGCCCGCACTCCAAGCCGGAGCGCGAGGAGCAGCTGCGCATCCTGCGCCGTCTGAACGCCGCCGAGGCGTTCGAGACCTTCCTGCAGACCAAGTACGTCGGCCAGAAGCGCTTCAGCCTGGAGGGCGGCGAGTCCGTCATCCCGCTGCTGGACGCGGTCCTCGACAGCGCTGCGGAGTCCCGCCTGGACGAGGTCGTCGTCGGCATGGCCCACCGCGGCCGGCTGAACGTCCTGGCCAACATCGTCGGCAAGTCGTACGCGCAGATCTTCCGCGAGTTCGAGGGCAACCTCGACCCGAAGTCGATGCACGGCTCCGGCGACGTGAAGTACCACCTGGGCGCCGAGGGCACCTTCACGGGCCTGGACGGCGAGCAGATCAAGGTCTCCCTGGTCGCGAACCCGTCGCACCTCGAAGCCGTCGACCCGGTCCTGGAGGGCGTCTCCCGCGCCAAGCAGGACATCATCGGCAAGGGCGGCACGGACTTCACGGTCCTGCCGGTGGCGATCCACGGCGACGCGGCCTTCGCGGGCCAGGGCGTGGTGGCCGAGACCCTGAACATGTCGCAGCTGCGCGGCTACCGCACCGGCGGCACGGTCCACATCGTCATCAACAACCAGGTCGGCTTCACCGCGGCCCCCGAGTCCTCGCGCTCGTCGATGTACGCGACGGACGTGGCGAGGATGATCGAGGCCCCGATCTTCCACGTGAACGGCGACGACCCGGAGGCCGTGGTCCGCGTGGCCCGCCTGGCCTTCGAGTTCCGCCAGGCGTTCAACAAGGACGTGGTGATCGACCTCATCTGCTACCGCCGCCGCGGTCACAACGAGTCGGACAACCCGGCCTTCACCCAGCCGCTGATGTACGACCTGATCGACAAGAAGCGCTCGGTGCGCAAGCTCTACACCGAGTCCCTCATCGGTCGCGGCGACATCACCCTGGAAGAGGCCGAGCAGGCGCTGCAGGACTACCAGGGCCAGCTGGAGAAGGTCTTCACGGAGGTCCGCGAGGCCACCTCGCAGCCGACGATCGTGGAGACCTCCGACCCGCAGGCCGAGTTCCCGGTCGCCGTGAACACCGCGGTGACCACGGAGGTCGTCAAGCGGATCGCCGAGTCCCAGGTCAACATCCCCGACCACATCACCGTCCACCCGCGTCTGCTGCCGCAGCTGCAGCGCCGGGCGGCGATGGTCGAGGACGGCACGATCGACTGGGGCATGGGCGAGACCCTCGCGGTCGGCTCCCTCCTCCTGGAGGGCGTCCCGGTCCGCCTGGCCGGCCAGGACTCGCAGCGCGGTACGTTCGGCCAGCGCCACGCGGTCATCATCGACCGCAGCACGGGCGACGAGTACACGCCGCTGCAGTACCTCTCCGAGGACCAGGCGCGTCTGAACGTCTACAACTCCCTCCTCTCCGAGTACGCGGCGATGGGCTTCGAGTACGGCTACTCGCTGGCCCGCCCCGAGGCGCTCGTGATGTGGGAGGCGCAGTTCGGCGACTTCGTCAACGGCGCGCAGACGGTCGTGGACGAGTTCATCTCGTCGGCCGAGCAGAAGTGGGCCCAGACCTCCGGCGTCGTCCTGCTCCTGCCGCACGGCTACGAGGGCCAGGGCCCGGACCACTCCTCGGCCCGCCCGGAGCGCTTCCTCCAGATGTGCGCCCAGAACAACATGACGGTCGCCATGCCGACGTCGCCGTCGAACTACTTCCACCTCCTGCGGTGGCAGGTGCACAACCCGCACCACAAGCCGCTGGTGGTCTTCACGCCGAAGTCGATGCTGCGCCTGAAGGCGGCTGCCTCGAAGGCGGAGGAGTTCACGACCGGCCAGTTCCAGCCGGTCATCGGCGACCCGTCGGTGGACGCGGCCGCGGTCAAGAAGGTCGTCTTCTGCGCTGGCAAGGTCTACTACGACCTGGAGGCCGAGCGTCAGAAGCGCGGCGTCACGGACACGGCGATCATCCGCATCGAGCGCCTGTACCCGCTGCCGGGTGCCGAGCTCCAGGCGGAGATCAAGAAGTACCCGAACGCCGAGAAGTACCTGTGGGCCCAGGAGGAGCCGGCGAACCAGGGTTCCTGGCCGTTCATCGCGCTCAACCTGATCGACCACCTGGACCTGGCGGTCGGCGCGGACGTCCCGCACGGCGAGCGCCTGCGCCGCATCTCTCGCCCGCACGGCTCGTCCCCGGCGGTCGGTTCCGCGAAGCGGCACCAGGCCGAGCAGGAGCAGCTGGTGCGTGAGGTGTTCGACGCGTGAGCCACTGAACACCGGCTCGTAGCAGGGCCCGGCCCCGGGAACACGCGTCCCGGGGCCGGGCCTTTCGCCGTCCGGAGTGTCAGATCGGCTGCGGTTCGAAATCCCAGTAGGGGCGGTGACGTTCCAGGATGTACTGCGTGTGCGGGTGATCCGGGCCGAGCAGGACGGTGAGCCGGGCGGCGACATCGTGGTGCAGCTTCTCCGCCTCGGCGCGGTGTCCCAGGTCGGCGAGGTCGAGAGCGAGACCGGCGCGCAGGCTGATCGTCAGGATGTGATCGTCGCCCAGCACCCGCGCGGAGCGTTCGGCGGCGTCCCGGCCGAGAGCGGCCGCGGCGTCCGTCTCCCCGTTGGCGGCGAGGGCGGCCACCCCGTTCTTGGCGCAGCCGATGGCCCATGGATGGTCCCGTCCGACGGCCTGCTCCATCTCCCGGACAGTGGTGAGGGACAGCTCCAGAGCGGCGCGCCGGTCCCCCATGTCCCGCATGACGGTGGCCACGTTGTCCCGGGCTCCGACGCAGTAGGGGTGCTGTTCGCCCAGCAGGGCCGCGTACTGTTCGGCGGTGAGCTCGGCGAGCTCCCTGGCCTCGGCTGCGCGCTCCATGTGCCGCAGCAGCATCGCGTAGTCGCAGGAGACCATGAGCGTTTCGGGGTGCGAAGCGCCGCGTCGGCGCAGCAGCTTCTCCCGTACCTCCCGCATCATGGCGTACGCGAACTGGAGGTCACCGTCCCGGCGGGCGCACAGCGCGAGGTTGTGCTCGGCCTGCAGGGTCTGGCTGTGGTTGCGGTCGAGGACCTGGCTGTGGACGCGGGAGTTGTGGCCCTGGATCGTCATCGCCTCCCGGTAGCGGCCGAGCAGCCGCAGCATCCAGGCGCTGCGCAGCGCCGAGTTGAGCGTGGCGACGTCCTTGCCGCCGAGGAGCTGGACCCGGGCCTCGAAGACGCTGCGGTGCAGGGCGAGCGCCTCGGTGTAGTGGCCCTGTAAGCCGATGGCGACGGCGAGGTTGCTCCGGATGCTGAGCGTGCGGGGTACGTTCTCTCCGCCGAGTTCCCGCGCGGCGCTCTCGGCGGCCTCCTCGAACAGGGTCCGGGCCTCCGTGTAGCGGCCGAGCGCCATCAGTGTGCCGCCGAGACCGTCCTTGGCGCGGATCACTTCGATGGGGCGGACCCCGTGGGCGTCGCGCAGCCGCCGCAGGTTCTCCTGGCCGACCTGCTCCGCCTCGGTGTACCGGCCGAGTCTGCGCAGCATGTTGCCGAGCTGGTGGACGGCGACGAGGACCGACCGGTCGGTGTCGCCGAATCTGGGCCGCCAGTTGTCCACCGCGAGCCGGCTCAAGGCCCAGCCGTCGTGGTATTCGCCGCGCATCCGCAGGTACTCGACGCAGTTCAGCACGAGGTCCCGGACATCCTGGTCGGAGGCCTTCAGGGCACCGGACGGTTCCAGGTGCGGGATGATCACGGAGTATCGGGCCCAGTTGCCGGCGGAGGCCGAGTCGCGCGGGTCGGCGGAGACCAGGACCCTGCGGGCGGCGGCGGAGTAGCGCGCGGCGTCGCGAGGCGACTGCACGGACCGTACGAACCGGTGGAACAGGCGGTGCATACGGACCGTGCCCACGGTCTGCGCGTCCATGCGAGGGCCCTGCTCGTACTCGATGCGCATGGAGGTGACCTCGGAGAGCCTGCGCAGCGCGGTGTTCCAGCTGCTGGGCTCGGCGATCAGTTCGGCCAGCTCGGGCGGCAGGTCGGCGAGCCGGGCCGTCTGCAACAGGCGTACCGGGACCACGTCGTGTGCGAAGCAGACCAGCAGGTTGAGCAGCTGCCAGGCGGGTTCGTGGCTCTCCCGCAGCGTGTTGATCAGCTTGGACCAGGCGATCTCGTACTTGGGGTGGTGGCCGGAGGCCATGACGCCGAATCGGTCCGGCTTGCCGTCCCGGATGTCGCGTATGTAGTCGTTGACGGTGACGCCCGGGTTGAGCTGGAGCCAAGCGGCGGTCTGGTCGAGCAGCAGGGGCATGTCCTCCACCGCCTGGGCGAGCCGCTCCGCCTCATGGTCGGTGAGCCGCACGGCGCGCCGCCGGGCGAACGCGACACTCTCCCGGCGTGCGAAGGCCGGCACGTCGATGACCTCGGCGTGGGCCGACCACTCACCTCGGTGGGTGGTGACGAGGACGTGTCCACGCCCGTCGGGGACGAGCCCGCTCAGTCGCTCGGGCTCCTCGGCCCCGTCCAGGACGAGCAGCCAGGGGCGGGCGGTGCCGTCGAGCTCACGCTGTACCGCCTTGATGGTGGCCGACAGGTCGCCGGTGCCCGGAACACCCATGGCCGGGGCGAGCTCGGCGAACTGCTGGCGCGCGGTGACGCGCTGGGCGGCGCTGATCCACCAGACGATGTCGTACTCGCCCGCGAACCGGTGGACGTACTCCATCGCGAGCTGCGTCTTGCCGTTGCCGCTGGGCCCGCGCAACGCCACGGCGGCGCCGTCCCGCCCCTTCGCCGAGAACGCCCCGTACACCTGCTCCAGCAGTTCGGAGCGGCCGACGAAGCGGTGGTTGCGCCGCGGTACGCCGCCCCACACCTCCGGCGGGTCGTCCGGGAAACGCGGGCCGCGGCTGAGGTCCGGGGCGACGGGGCCCGTGATGCCCGCGAGGTCCAGGACGCGGTCGCGGGCCGCCTCGGGAGTGAGGCCGCGCAGTTCGACGGGGGCGAGGGCGATGACGGCGGAGGGCATCGGCTGGGCGGTGACGCTGACGGCGGCGACCCGGTCCCCGTGCTCCGTCAGCAGTTGCCTGAGCACGCCGGCCCAGGCGTCGAAACGGTCGCGGTCCAGCTGTTCGTGCCAGTCGTCGATGACGAGCAGGATCCGGCCCGGGGCACTCAGCAGGTCGTTCAGCGCCTCGACGGCGGCCGGTCGCCGCAGCGGATTCCAGCGCACCAGCGTCGTGGCCCGCCCGGCGGCCCGGATCTGGTGGTCGATCCACTTGGCCCAGGATTCGCTCTGCCCGGCGAAGATCACTGTGACGTGTCCGAGCTCCGCCGTCATCTCGCTGTCCCCTCAACTGAACCTGGTCACGACTGTGCACAGGTTATTCAATTGTGCGTCAAAAGGGCTCGATCAACGCAAAGTTGACGAGTGATCAGTTATCCGGAGGCCGTGCCCCGTGCGGTCCGTGCGAGTCGTCGGGCGATGTGCCGGACAAGCCGCTCCAGGTCAGCGCAGTAGACGCTGGGGTGGCGGAAGCCGGTGCCGGGCGCGTACCGGTGCACGTAGTTGCCGCCTCCGCACACCCTCCCGACCGGGCAGCCCCGGCACTCCGTGGCCAGGGCCCGTTCGCCCAGCTGGCGGGCGGCGACGCCGGGGTGGCGCAGGGCTTCGTCGAAGGAGTTCCGGAAGACGTCCAGCCCGGTCTCCGCCGCGCCCGCGTAGGCCGATCTCAGGGAGTCGACCTGCTCGATCGCGCCGTCCGTCTCGACCACGACGGCGGCCATCGGCGACAGTCCCACGGCCTCGGCCCTGCTGGGCGAGCCGAGCAGCAGGGCGGCGATCTCCTGGAAGAGCCGGACGCGGGTGCGCAGTCGCCGCTCGTCCCACCAGGCGTCGAAGACGGTGGCCAGCCAGTCACCGTAGGGGGCGGGGTGCGGGCGGTGGCGTCCGGGGCGCTGCGGAAGCACTCCGGGGGGCGGGTGGGCCCAGTTGGCGTGCGGCAGGAGGAAGTCCACCGCGGGCGGGTTCAGCTCCAGCAGCGACCGGTAGACGTCCAGCGGGTCGGCGTCCAGGTCGATGGTGCACAGGATGCCCGCATAGCAGGCCGGGCGCGCGGCGAGCGCGTGGGCGGCCGCCCGGGCCGCGGGCCAGGCGGGGCGGCCGGCGTGGTCGACGCGGCGGGCGTTGTGGGCGGCACGGCCGCCGTCGAGGCTGAGGCCGACCCGGATACCGGCGTCGGCGAGCACGTCGAGCGCTGAGCCCGTGAGCCGGGTGCCGTTGGTCTGCAGGGTGGCGGTGACCCGGCATCCGGCGGGCACTGCCTCGCGGACGGCCCGGGTGTAGACCAGGGCGGGGCCCGGGCCGGTGAGGAGGGGCTCGCCGCCGTGCAGCTCGACACGGATCCCGTCGAGACCATGCGCGCGGACGTGCTCGGCGATGCGGGCGGCGGTGTGCCGCATGGTGTCCTCGGGCACGCGCGGGGGCCGGTCGCGCCAGCCGGCGTCCTGGCCCCGGTACAGGTAGCAGTAGGTGCAGTCGAGGTTGCAGCGGCTGTGGACCTTCAGCACGAACTGCCGGAAGGGTGTGGCCCGGTGAGCGGAGGTGTCGAGCAGGACATGCGGCCACGGCGGGTGTGCCGACGGCGGGTGGTGCGCCGTCATGGGGCGTCCTCGTACTGGGCGACGACGACGGACTCCCCTTCCCGGGCCCGGAGCTCGGCGAGGATCGCCGCGAATACCGGGTGGTCGGTGTGGTCCGGTCGGGGGACGTCGGGCAGGGGTATGTGGGCGTCGTCGACGGGCGCGGTCACTCGTCGGCCGTTTCGGATTCCATGCGGGCAATGCGGGAGCGGAGGTGCTCACGGCGGGCGGAGTCCTGCGTGAGGGGCAGAGCGAGACGGTAGTCGGCCAGGGCCGGGCCCGTCCGTCCGAGCCGCTCGTGGACCTGTCCCCGGCACTGCAGGGCGACGGAGCGGGTCTCGTCGTCACCCGCCTCCCGGGCGTGGTCGGCGGCCTGGGAGAAGCAGTCGGCCGCCTGGTGCAGCCGTGCGCGCACGCCCGTGCGGCTGTGCAGGAACTCCTGGGCGGTCCCGCGGTTGAGCCAGCACTGCCCGAGGAAACCGGGGTCGTCGGATTCCCGGGCCGCCTCGCCGAACAGCCACTCCGCCTCGTACAGGTCGGACAGCACCTCGTGAAGTCCGAAGCGCAGGAAGTGGGCGGTGCCCAGGTGCTGCCTGCGCAGGGGCAGGCGGGGGTCGTCCGGGAAGGAAGCGTCGACCGCCCGGCGCAGCAGGTCGATGGCCCGGGTGATGTCGCCGGGCAGCCCCGCGGTGCTCGCCCGCTCGAGCAGGGCCCGCCCGAAGCCGGACAGCACGTCGGGCCGCCGCGGGTCGTCCTCGTCCAGCAGTGGTTCGGCCTCCGACCAGGCGTCGATGGCCCGGTCCAGTTGCAGCTGATCGCCGGAACGGTCGTAGCGGACGCGGTAGATGTGCGCGGCCCGCTCGTGGCAGGCGAACCTCAGGGCCTTGTCCTCACCGGCGGCTTCCAGGGCCGCTTCCACCGCGTACATCAGCGAGCGGCGTTCCCGGCCGTCGTCGCGCGGCGGCTGGTGGATCTCGATGGCGCTCGCCATGTCCAGCCAGATCGTGCAGCGCTCGGTGTCCGGGAGGGCGGTCTCGTCACGGACCGCCGCCAGGAAGTCGTCGGTGGCGCGCAGGGCGGCCTCGGCCGCGCGTCGCTCGTCCGGCGCGGCGGCGGAGGTACGGCCGTGCCCCGCGTACTGGCGCGCCAGGTCGAGCCACAGCCGGCCCCTGGCCGCATACGCCTGTTCGTCCCGGGAGGGCTCCAGGGCCACGCCGGCGGCCTCGACGGCCCGGTGCAGATGGGTGACGTACCACTCCTCGGGGCCGGATGCCGGGTAAGGGCCGTCCGGTCCGGCCGCGTCCGCTCCCGAGTCGGCGACGACCCGGCGGAGGTAGGTCAGTGCGAGCGCGGTGTCGTGCCGGTGCTCGGCCGTCGTGTCCGGGTCGTGCAGTACGGAGGTGAAGTCGCGGTCGGCCAGGTACAGCAGCACGGCGCGGGCGAAGTCCTCGGCCCGGTGGTCGCCGAGCGCGGCCCCGGCGGCCCACTGCCTGAGGCCGTCGGGGATGCCGTCGAACCCGATGTCCTGCTTGACCAGCTCCATGGCCTGGGCGAGGCAGATACGCCCCCGTACCACCCGTCCCCAGGCGCTGAGGTCCTCGAAGTCGCCGATCGTCTGCCAGGCCTCCCGGAGGTCCTCCCCGACGCCTCGCACCTGCCAGCGGGACCACAGCGCGTCGGCCAGCCCCACCGCGGCCACGGCCCGCTCCGGCTCCGCCCCAGCGGCCTCCAGCGCCTGCCGCAGATATCCGACCGCGGCGTCGAGTTCCCTGGTCAGGCCCTCCTGCCGGAACCGCTCGAGGGCCTCCCGGCCCCGCGCCAGCAGGTCTCGCACACTCAGCTCCGCGCGTACCGGCACGGCCGGCATCCGCTTGCCGAGGTCCCGCAGCACCTCCGCCGACACCTCGGCGAAGGCCCGCAGCCCGACGGGTTCGCTCTGGTCCGAGGCGAGTGCCGTCGTCAGGTCCTCACCAGGGGTGACCGAGCCGCGCAGGAACGCCCCGGCCAGGGCGGGGAAGTTACGCACGTCGCGCCCGAACCGGCGCGCCACGTAATCGGAGCAGTGCTTGAGCAGCAGGTCGGCGTCGTCCACCGCGAGCCGCGACCGTAGCTCCGAGGCGACTCCGGGCAGGAACTCGTAGCGCACCATCCACGGGTCGTCCGGGTCCTCCCGGCGTTTGAGCAGGCCACTGAGCAGCACCTCGGAGAGCACGTCAGGGCCGCTTCCCGAGAGCATGGCGTGTTGGACGAGCTGCATGACCGGCAGGTAGAGGGGCACCGCGGACAGGTACACGGCGAGTCGGCGAGCCTCCGAGGAAGCCGGGCGCCAGAACGCACGGACACGGTCCGGGCCGGTCAGCTCCTCGGAGGCCCTGACCGCCGCCCCGGACGCCGGGTGATCGGGGCGCACCCACCCCGCCGCCGTCGCCAGCGACTGCTCGGTGGCACCGGATACCAGACGTGCCCAGCCCTCCACCGGCTCCCGGCGCGGAGCGAGCACGGGCACGGGCAGCGCGGCGTGCTCGGCCCGTCCCCTGTCGGGCCGGAACTCCAGTGCGCCCGCGGGCCCTTCCCGCCGGTGGAGCAGCCCGCGCCGGGCGGGCAGGTGGGTACGCAGCCACAACCGCTGCGGGAGCGGCTGCACGACGGCCACGGGCGCCGCAGCGGCCCATCGGTGCAGCAGCCGCTGCATACGGCCGGAGCGCCACATGGGCCCGGCGCAGTCGCTGAGAACCAGGGTCACGCAGCGCCCGGTCGGATCGCTCAGCTGCTCCGGGGCGTGCAGCGGACCGGCAGGTTCCGGGATGGTGGCCCAACCGGGCAGTCCGCCCGCGGTCTCGTGCAGGTACCGCACTCGCACCTCGCGGAAGGCGCCGGCGCGTACGCAGACCTGGCGCAGTTCGTCGAGTGCCTGCTGCCACACCACGGTCGAGGTGGAGACGTCCATCAGGAGCATGAGCCGCGCCTCGCGCCGCCGGTCGGTGCGCAGGACCGGCAGGAGGAACCGGGACTCGGCGGCCCGGTGGGCGGTGGCGTGTTCGTCCAGGACGCGCGGTACGGGGCGGACGGGCGCCCGGTACCTCTGCAGCGGCCGTAAGCCCCGTTGCAGGGCGAGGGGTTCGGGCAGGGCTGGTGCGGCCGGGACGCGGATGGGCTCCATGGGAGCCGCGCCGTCGGCGGCGCCTGCCCCCGGGGCGAACAGCCGGGCCCCGTCGGGCGACTGCGGTTCGCCGTCCGTGACCGGTGGGCGAGGGGGCGGCGAGGGCGGGCCGGTGTCGCCGTCGGCCGAGGGAAGGTCCGTGCGGGCTCCGTCCGCGGCGGACGGGAGGGCCGTCTCCGCCGGGGCCGGGAGCCAGCGGGCCAGCCACAGCGCGTCCGCGAGTTCCTCCACGCCCGGCCCGATCCCCGCGTCCCGCATACGCGCGACCAGCGCCGTGAGCGTGGAGGTCACGTCGCCGGGCGGGGTGTGGGGGGCCTGGTCGGTCATCGGCTAACGCGGCCCCCGGTCCAGGGGCTGCATCAGCAGGTCCGAGATCTCCTCGCGCCGGTGGACCTCGCCCCGGGCCGCGTGCTGAGCGAGGAAGATCGCGTTGAGCAGCTGGTCCGTGGGGCGCAGTGCGCCGTCCGCCTCGGCCCGCGTGAAGCGGTCGACCAGGTCGCGGTTGTCGTCGTACGAACCCTGTCCGAAGTGCGCCTGGACCAGGGCGGCCAGGCGTTCGTCGCGCGGAGCCTTGAGGTCGAGGGTGATGCAGCGGCGCAGCAGCGGTGCGGGGAACTCACGCTCGCCGTTGCTGGTCATGAGGACGAACGGGAAGGCCCGGCAGCGGACCTGCCCGCCCGTCACCGCGACACGGCGGCCGTCGTCGGTGAGGACCTGGACGACAGGGGTGTGGTCGGCGATCCGCTCCAGCTCGGGGACGGCGAACCTGCCCTCCTCCAGGACGTTCAGCAGGTCGTTGGGCAGATCGATGTCGCTCTTGTCCAGCTCGTCGATGAGCAGCACTCGAGGCCGGTCGGCGGCGAGCAGCGCGGTGCCGAGCGGGCCGAGCTTGATGTACCGGCCGATGTCCCGGGACGCGTCGTCGCCGGGCAGCTGGGAGTCCTGGAGCCGGCCGATGGCGTCGTAGGTGTAGAGCCCGTCGCGCAGTTCGCTGCGGCTGACGATCGGCCATTCCAGGACCCGGCCGAGGCCGAGTTCGTAGGCGATGGCGTGTGCGAGGGTCGACTTGCCCACGCCCGGTTCGCCGGTGACCAGGAGCGGCCGCCGCAAGTAGAGAGCGGCGTTGACGAGTTCGAGGGTGCCGGAGTCCTGGATGGGCAGCGGGGCGGCGTCCTCGCCCAGCCTGCGGCGGGTGGAGGAGTCGGGCCCCGGCACCTCGTACGGCACGACCGGGGCGTCGAACCTCCGCCACGCCGGCGGGTCGGGCAGCCGCTCGATGCCGCGCGGATCCGGTTGCCCGGTGCCGCGGTAGACGAACCACTCGCTCATGATGTGCTCCTCGTCGACGGTCGGTGGTCGTCCACGCCCTGGCCGACGGGGGCGTTGTGCACCCACAACGGGCCCCTGAAAATGTACCCAGAACGGGCCCGCCCCACAGGCGTTTCCGGACGCTCGGCCCACGCGTCCCGTCCGTGCCACGCGTCGCTCACAGCGGCGCGTCCAGGGGTTCCGCGTCCTCGGGGGGCAACGGGCGACGAGGATCGTCGTACATCAGTGCCAGGGGTTCGGCCCAGGGGCGCTCGGCCCGGTGCTCGCTGATCTCCTGGCGCACGTGTCGCAGGCGGTCGGGGAGTTCGGCGAGGGATCCGACGGTGCCGAGCAGTTCCTCCGCCTTGGCGTACAGCGTGTCGCACGTCTCGGGGCAGGCGCGCGAGGCGTGTCCGTCGATGTGCCAGAGCGCGACGCCGTGGCCGCTCTCCAGGGCGAGCCGCATGGCGGTGCGCCCGGGGTCGCGTCCGGCCGGGCGGCACATGACCGGGATACGGTGCGCCTCGGCGTTGCGGTAGCCGCGAGAGCCGGGCACGGCTTCCTCCACGAGCGTGCGCCAGCTGCTGAAACGCCGCAGGCCGGTCATGCTCTGCCAGCGGTCGGCCCAGAGCTTGTCCGGATCTCCCCGGCGCTCGAGGGCGCGCAGGACCACACGGCGGCGCGCCCCGAGGTGCCCGGTGTCGTTCAGTTCCGCTATGTCGTCGAACCGCCAGCGGTGCACGGACATGTCGAAGTACTCGGAGGGCAGGGCCACTTCGAGCGGCACGGGCCGGTCTGCGTGGTCCTTGGCCCGCAGCAGCCTGCCCAGGGGCTCCCGCAGGGCCTGGACCAGATCCTCGGGCCGGAAGCCGTGGACGGAGCCGTCGGCCTCGTACAGCAGGGGCTCGCCCTCGCCGTCGTCGTACCAGACCTGCCAGAAGAACCTGGGCGACTGAGCGCCGATCACCGGGTCGAGCAGGACCGCCACGGTGGGGCCCTCGCCCGGGCCGGGGTAAGGGATCACCAGCCGCTCCGCCTTCTCGTCGGGGCCCGGAAGCAGCGCGTCCGGCAGGCTGACCTCCCGGACGAAATCGTGCATGGCCCTGCGGGGCTCCTTGCGCAGCCGCTTTTCGATCCACCGGGTGAGCGCGGCGCAGTCGCCGCCCCTGGTGCGGGTGTACTTCTCCACGCACATCAGGAAGCGCAGGAAGGTGAGCGCCTCGAGCGGCCGGCCCCCTTCGTAGAGCAGTCCGGCACCGTCGCGCCAGGTCAGCAACTCGAGCGTGGTGTCCGGCCACAGGTTGTTGCTGCGCGCCTTCTTCGCCAGCAGTTCGACGGTGGGCGCGTCGGGCGGCGGGGGCAGTTCGGCGAGCAGCCGGAGCGCCTCGCGGCGATCGGCCGGCGTCCAGCACGCGCCGCTGTCGGTCGCCGGGACGTCCTGCAGGTCGACCCAGTTGTCCCCGGTCGGGGACGTCGGCTCGTCGCCGTGCCAACGGTCGTGGGCGGCCATGACCGCTCGGTACGTCGCCCCGAAACGGCGCAGCGCCGAGATCGCCACCGCCTTGCCGCCGTCCTGCTGTCTCCGGCGCGATTTGATCAGGCCGACGACGGCTCCGCTGACCGGATCGACCAGCGGACCGCCGGACATTCCGCTGGGGAAGTCGATGTCGGGCTTGATGATCAGCCCGTAGGCGTCCTCTTGGCCGTTGATCTCGGCGTCCACGATCCGGAAGTGGGTCTCGGGCGGCCCCGGGTAGTACCCGCAGGCCTTGAGCGCGCCGCAGTGACGCACGGCCCGCTCGGGTATCCATACGCACTCGTGCGGGTGCTGTGCGGGATCCCCCGCCAGCCGCACCAGCGCCAGGTCCTCCTCCGGCGGGACGGCGGTCCGGCGCGGTTCGGTGAGCAACCACTGCTCCAGGCGGGCCTGTGCGTCGATGCCCTGGCCGCGTACGCGGAAGGTGACCGAGGTGTCCGCCGCGAGGTGCGGACGCAGCACGTGGGCGGCGGTCAGCACCCATCCCGGCGCGACGAAGAAGCCGCTCCCCCACAGAGGTCTGTCGTCGTCCCCGACGGCCAGCAGGTGAACGGTGGCCGCCCGGGCGAGCTCGTACAGGCGGTCGCTGCGTTCGGTCATGCCGGGCCCGGCTCCTCCGCGGGTCCGCGGTCGAGTTGCCAGGTGAGCGTCACCTGCAGGGATGCCTTGGTCTCACCCCTGGCGAGCACGGCGAACGCCACGCCCTCCTTGGCCGTCAGCTCCACGCCGAAGGTGATCGCGGCCTCATCGGGGCGGGCCGCCTTGGCGGCGTCGAGGACGGAGGCGCCCACACCTTTGATCAAATCTTGGAGCTGTTCCACCTTCGCGAGGGCGGCCTCGGTGAAACCGACGTCCTCCTGGTCGCCGTACGCCTCGCCCTCACCGATCCGCGCGGTGATCACCGTGCCGTCCGGCAGCTGCACATCCTGGATGTGGCTCATCTCGTCCCCCGTCGAGTCCCCCGCCGGCCGATCGAGCACGGCCGGCGCCCTCGTGCACCAGACGAGGGTCATACCCACGTTGACCGCCCGTGACCCCACCCGTTCCCGGCCAGGGCCTCGCGGGACCGCACGGCCTACCCTGGAGGGGTTGGCAAAAGGGGGCTTGCCCCGTCCGGATCAGGAGCACGAGTTGTATTTCACCGACCGCGGCATCGAGGAGCTGGAAAAGCGGCGCGGCGAGGAGGAGGTCACCTTCGAGTGGCTCGCCGAGCAGCTGCGGACGTTCGTCGATCTCAACCCCGACTTCGAGGTGCCGGTGGAGCGGCTGGCCACGTGGCTCGCGCGGCTGGACGACGAGGACGAGGAGTAGGACGTTCCCGGGACGGTCGGTCGCGGGAGGTTCCCGGGGCGGTCGGTCGCGGGACGTTGTTGGGACGGTCGGTGGCGGGACGTTGCCGGGGACGGTCGGTCGCGGGGACGTTGCCGGGGACGGTCAGTCGCGGGGACGTTGCCGGGGACGGTCAGTCACGGGGACGTTGCCGGGGACGGTCAGTCACGGGGGCGGATGAGGCCGTAGGCCAGGCTCAGCAAGCCGTGGGCGAGGAACAGGGCCCCCGCCGCGATCAAGCCGCCGTCGCGCCGCCGTACGCCCCGGGCCGTGAGCGGTACGCCCGCCGCCACCTGGGCGAGGGCCAGGGCGCGGGCCCTGGGGCCGCCGGTCCAGGGCATCCAGGGGCCCAGGCGGCTGTGGTCGACGGTGTCGCGTTCCGCGACCGCGTCGCGCCAGCCGGGCCATTCGACCGGGAGGCTGTCGGGCTGGAGCGCGGCGGCTTCCCGGAGGCGGTCGGCAGGCTCGCCGGGGGCGAGGGCCGGGGACAGGGAGACGCCCAGGCGCGCGAGAACCGCCAGCAGGCCGCGCAGGCGGGCGCGGGCATCGGCGGCGGGATCGGATTTCGTCAGCTGGTCGAGGGCCTGGAGGTCCAGGACGGGGTCGAGGCCCACGCGCGCGGCGAAGGTGCGCATCGCCTCCTCCTCCCCCACCGGAATCCCGCTCGCGAGCCAGACGAATCCGACCGGGCGGCGGAAGCCGGACGCGAGCGTGAAGCCCGCGTGGTCGGCGTCCCACCACAGGGCGAGAACGGGCCAGGGCGCGCCGACGGCGAGGGCCGTGGCCCAGCCGGTGACCACTCGGTCGACGGGCTCGCCGGCGTCACGCCAGGGCCTGCCTTCGGGCACGAGCACACTCCATTCGTCGCCCGCCCGGGTGAGCTGCATACGCTCCCGCAGCAGATGGGCGACGGGGGCGACCGCCCCGGGCACCGCCCGGCACAACAGCAGCGCCCCGGGGGCGGGACCGGTGCGGTCGGCTTCCGTCGGCATGGTCACACGGTAGGGCGAATCACCCCTCTTTGAGCACTTTTGTACGCCTCGACGTGCGCCTCAACTCCCCCGGAGCGAGTGCCTTGACTTTCCCCAGCCACGATATATCGTGAATGACATCAGACGCGATATGGCGCGTCCTGTCGGGAGGTCTGTCCATGTCCGAGTGGTCTGTCGCGGAGCCGGCCAAACTCACCTTCGACGAGCCCGTGAGCGAGCTGCACGTGCGCCTCGTCGACGGAACGGTGAACGTGGTGGGCACGGACGAAGGTTCCGCCCGCCTGGAGGTCTCCGAGATCCAGGGCCCTCCCCTGGTGGTCACCCAGCAGGGCGGCACCCTCACGGTGGCGTACGAGGACCTGCCCTGGAAGGGCTTCCTCAAGTGGCTGGACCGCAAGGGCTGGCGCCGCAGCGCGGTCGTCTCCCTGGCCGTCCCGGCCTCCACCCGGGTGGAGCTGGGAGTGGTCGGTGCGGCAGCGGTGGTCTCCGGGATCCAGGGCCCGGCGGTGGTGAAGGGCGTCACGGGCGACACGACCCTCGTGGCCGTCTCCGGCCCGGTCCGCGCCGACACGGTCTCCGGGAATCTGGAGGCCCAGGACGTGACGGGCGACCTCCGATTCAACTCCGTCTCGGGCGACCTCACGGTGGTCGAGGGCTCCGGTTCCTCCGTGCGGGCCGACTCGGTCAGCGGCTCGATGATCGTCGACCTCGACCCGGACGGCCCCACGGACGTGCGGCTGACCAGCGTCTCCGGCGAGATCGCGATCCGGCTGCCGGACCCGGCGGACGCGGAGGTCGAGGCCAACACGGCGAGCGGCGCGATCTCCAACGCCTTCGACGATCTGCGGGTGCACGGCCAGTGGGGCGCCCACAAGATCACGGGCCGCCTGGGCGCGGGCAACGGCAAGCTGCGTGCCATCACGGTCTCCGGCTCGATCGCCCTGCTGCGCCGCCCCGCCAGGGAGGACGATCCCGAGGAACCGTGGGACACCCGGCCCGGCACCGGCACCGGCAGCTCGCCGGCCGACCCGCAGGACGACCCGCAGGCCGGCTCGGGAGACAATTCCGTCTCCGACCGGGGCGCCGCCGACGCCGGAGTCCCGGCCGACGGCACGACCGACAAGAAGGTGCTCTGACATGCCCCCCGTCTTCGCCCACGGCCGCCTCCGCCTCTACCTGCTGAAGCTGCTGGACGAGGCCCCCCGTCACGGCTACGAGGTGATCCGCCTCCTCGAGGAGCGCTTCCAGGGGCTGTACGCGCCGTCGGCGGGCACGGTCTACCCGCGCCTGGCCAAGCTGGAGGCCGAGGGCCTGGTCACCCACACCACCGAGGGCGGCCGCAAGGTGTACTCGATCACGGACGCGGGCCGCGCCGAGCTGGCCGACCGCAGTGGCGAACTGGCCGACCTGGAGCTGGAGATCCGGGAGTCGGTCGCGGAACTGGCGGCGGAGATCCGCGCCGACGTGCGCGGGGCCGCCGGCGACCTGCGCCGCGAGATGCGCGCGGCCGCGACCGAGGCCCGCCGGGAGACCGGCGGCAAGGGGGCCCGTGGCGCGGAGGACGCCCCCTTCGGGGACTTCGGGCAGTACGGCGACAAGGACGCCTGGCGCGTGGCCAAGGAGGAGATGCGGCGAGCCAGGCAGGAGTGGAAGGAACAGGCCCGCCGCGCCAAGGACGAGAGCCGCCGCGCCCGCGAGGACGCCCAGCGCGCCCGCCGCCAGGCGAAGGAGGCCGAGGAACAGGCCCGTGCCCAGGCCCAGGAGCAGGTGCAGCGCATCGCACGCCGGGTCCAGGAGCAGGTCCAGGACCACTTCGCCCGCGGTGACTGGCCCACGGGACTGCGCGAGGGCCTGAGCGAACTGGCCAAGGAGGTCGGCGAGTTCGGCAAGGACTACGGCAAGGACTTCGGCTTCGACTGGACCGGCACCGGCAAGCCGGCCGCGGAGCCGACGCCCTCACAGCCCGCCGAGGACTTCCCGGCCGACTACGAGCCCGCCTGGGCCCACGAGGACGCCACGGACTCCACCGGCGACCCGGCCCGCGACCTGGACCGCCTGCTCGACCGCTTCCGGGACGACATCCGCGACGCGGCCCGCGACCACGGCGTCACCCCCGGCCAACTGCGCGACGCCCGCCGCCACCTGTCGACGGCCGCGGCCCACATAGGAGCCCTGCTGCGCACGCCGAAGAAGTAAGCGGCCGCCCCCCGCCCTCACCCGGCCTTGGCCTCGCCGCCCCCGTACAGCACCCGCACCAGGGACGCGTACGTCACCCCGTGGTCGGCGAGGACCTCGGCCGGGACGCCGGGGCGCAAGGTCAGGGCGAGCAGGATGTGCTCGTCCCCGATGTGCCGGTCCCGCTGGGCGAGGGCGACCCGCAAGGAGCGCTCCAGGACGTCCTTGGACCCGCGCCCGAAGGAGGGCCGCCCCGACCACCACCCCTTGTCCTTCCGGTCACCGGCCATGGCACCCGCCCCGTGCACCTCCTCCACCCGGGCGACGATCTCCTCCACGTCGATCCCGAGCCCGGCGAGCGCGTCGGTCTCGGCCTGCGACAGCCCGGCCCGCCGCCGCGCCGCCCCCAGCGCCTGCCGCACGGACTCCCTCCCCTCACCGAGCCCGAGAGCGGCGAGCGCGAAGGAGCCACGACTGCTCTCCCGATCGAGCAGCGCGAGCAACAGATGCTCCGGCTCCACGACCTGCCCGCCTCCACCACCCTCCACATACGCGAACGCACCCTTGACCACGCTCCGGGCGTCCTTCGTGAACCGCTCGAACATCAATGCCTCCCGTACTTCTTGTGCACGGCCTGCCTGCTCACACCGAGTTCGGTGGCGATCTCCTGCCACGACCAGCCCTGATTGCGCGCGTTGCGCACCTGGACGGCTTCCAGTTGCTCCAGCAGCCTGCGCAGGGCGGCGACGGCCCGCAGGCCGACCCGTGGATCACGGTCGCCCGCACGCTCGGCCAGATCGGTTGCTTCGGTCATGGCGTCAACCTACGTTGACAACCCACTCCCGTCAACCCCAGTTGACAAACCAAACGGCCGGCCCGAACCCGGACCGGCCGTCGGCGCACCCACTCAGCAGGCACTACGGATTGACGAGCACGACCTTCCCGAACTGCTCACCGGACGCCAGCCGTTCGAAGCCCTCCCGCGCACGGTCCATGGGCAGCACCTCATCGATCACGGGCCGCACTCCGGTCGCGGCACAGAACGCGAGCAGGTCCTCCAGCTCGTCCTTGGTGCCCATCGTGGACCCGACGACCTTGAGCTCCAGGAAGAAGATCCGCGTCAGTTCGGCGTGCGAGGGCCGGTCACCACTGGTGGCACCGGAAATCACCAGCGTGCCGCCGGGCTTCAGCGACTTCACGGAGTGCGACCAGGTTGCGGCCCCGACGGTCTCGATCACGGCGTCGACCCGCTGCGGCAGCCGCGCCCCCGCCTCCAGGGCCTCCACGGCCCCCAGCTCCACGGCCCGCTTCCGCTTGGCCTCGTCCCGGCTCGTGGCGAAGACCCGCAGCCCGGCCGCCTTGCCCAGCACGATGGCGGCCGTGGCGACACCACCACCGGCGCCCTGCACGAGCACCGAGTCGCCGGGCCGGACACCCGCGTTGGTGAACAGCATCCGGTACGCGGTCAGCCACGCCGTGGGCAGACAGGCGGCCTCCTCGAAGGAGAGCTCCTTGGGCTTGGGCAGGATGTTCCAGGTCGGCACGGCGACCTGCTCGGCGAAGGTCCCCTGGTAGCGCTCCGTGAGGATGGAACGGGGCTCCTTGGGGCCGACCCCGTGCCCGCTCTGTCCGATCACGGAGTGCAGGACGACCTCGTTGCCGTCCTCGTCGACGCCGGCGGCGTCACAGCCGAGGATCATCGGCAGCTTGTCCTCTGCGAGGCCGACGCCGCGCAGGGACCACAGGTCGTGATGGTTGAGGGAGGCGGCCTTGACCGTGACGGTGCTCCAGCCGGGGCGGACCTCGGGAGCCGGACGCTCTCCCAACTCCAGGCCGGCCAGTGGCTGGTCGCGGTCGATTCGGGCGGCGTAGACAGCGAACATGACCTTGACGATAGGTTCCCCAACGGGCCCGGGGAACCATCAGCCCCTGTGAGACACACCCTCTTGCCAGGCCCACGGAGTGGGTGCCGCTGCCGGGTGGGCCCGCAGCCCGGCGGAACGGGGTGCCGCTGCGCCCACCCGTGCCGCCCCAAGCGGCACGACTGCCCGCAGCCAGGTCGGCCACGGCGCCCGCGGCACGGGGTCTGCCCGCAGCTAAGGCGGACACGACTCCCCGCAGCGCGGCGGCCTGCGGCAGCTAAGGCGAGACGCGCCCGCAGCCGCGCACGCGCGGAAGGGGACGTGTCGGGGGGTGTCCGCCCGCAGCGGTTGGCGCGTCAACGGACAGTCAGTCGGTACCCGACCCCATCGCGCCGTTCCGAGGACGGACACCCCCCGGCGCGGCCCCGACCCACCGCACCCCGGCAGGCGCTACGCGCACCCCCACCGAACCAGCCACAGGCCGCCGCAGGCATGCACATTCCACCCGAACAGCCGCACCTGACGGCAAAAAGTGACCCCGCCCACCAGGGCAGGGCCACCTCACAACACCGGCGGACGTCAGCGCCGAGCCACACCCTCAGCCCGCGCAGCCGCAGCCACCGCAGCCGTCACCGCCGGCGCAACCCGCTCGTCGAACGGCGACGGGATGACGTAGTCGGCCGCGAGGTCGTCCCCGACCACACCCGCCAGAGCCTCCGCCGCAGCCAGCTTCATCCCCTCCGTGATCCGCGACGCCCGCACCTGCAGGGCACCCGCGAAGATCCCCGGAAACGCCAGCACGTTGTTGATCTGGTTCGGGAAGTCCGACCGCCCGGTGGCCACCACGGCCGCGTACTTGTGCGCGACCTCGGGGTGCACCTCGGGATTCGGATTCGCCATGGCGAAAACGAACGCCCCGTCAGCCATGGACGCCACCGCGTCCTCCGGCACCGTCCCACCGGACACCCCGATGAACACATCGGCCCCGACCAGCGCCGCCTCCAGCGACCCGCTGATCCCCGCCTTGTTCGTGAACCCGGCCAGCTCCCGCTTCACGGGCGTCAGATCGTCCCGGTCCGCCGACACAACACCCTTGCGGTCGGCCACCGCGACATCCCCGACCCCGGCCTCGACCAGCATCTTCGCAATCGCGACACCCGCCGCACCGGCGCCGGAGATGACAGCCCGCAGATCCCCCAGCGCCCGCTTGCTCAGCCGCGCAGCGTTCCGCAGGGCCGCCAGCGTCACCACCGCCGTACCGTGCTGGTCGTCGTGGAAGACGGGAATGTCCAGCGCCTCCTGGAGCTTCCGCTCGATCTCGAAGCACCGCGGCGCCGAGATGTCCTCCAGGTTGACCCCGCCGAACGACGGCGCGAGCCGCACCACCGTCTCGACGATCTCGTCGACGTCCGTGCAGTTCAGCGCGATCGGAACCGCGTCCACGCCGCCGAACTGCTTGAACAGAATCGCCTTGCCCTCCATCACCGGGAGGGAGGCCTCGGGCCCGATGTCACCGAGGCCCAGCACGGCCGTACCGTCCGTCACGACGGCCACGACCGACGACTTCCATGTGTAGTCGTGCACCAGCTCCGGCTGCTCCGCGATCGCGCTGCACACCTTCGCGACCCCGGGCGTGTACGCCAGGGACAGGTCGTCCTTGTCACGGACCGGCACCGTGGCCTGCACGGCCATCTTGCCGCCGCGGTGGAGCGCGAACGCCGGATCGAAGGAGTCGAGGGGCTCCGCACCGCCCTCATGACCCGTATGGTCCGTCGTGCTCTCGCTGCGAGGATTGACGATCTCCGCTGCCACTTCGTTTTACCCCTTAAATCTTCATTGGCTTGAGGGTGGCCACTCCTGGTGAGGCGTGGGCGGGACCGCGTACGGCCGTGGTCGTGCTCTGTACGTGTTACGTACGGGCGCGTACGCGATGGGCGCGCCGCACACGCGCCCTGAGCCCCGGATGAGGGGTGTAAAGAACCTTCTTACCGGACGGACGGCGCCGACGACGAGTCCATAACGCGAAGGTCACACACGGGCGCCCTGACTCTTCGTCCAATATCGGGACAAGGTCTGGACAAACCCTCGACAACCGCTCATGCGTCGGTGAATCCCTCGGGCCCCGTATCGGATTCCCGGGACATACCGAAGATCTTCCTGCCGGAAGGAATGATTCCCGCAGAAGGTCCGGCCGTGATGTACCGGAGTGGTGCGGTTCGGGGGTCGCCCGTTATCCGATTTTGACATGGCTGGCCCCCAGAATGGCGCCGTCCGAATGGCAAGATGCCGTAATCACACGAGGTCGCGACACTCGAAGACGTGTGTTCTCGTCGACCCACGGCACTACCGGCACCGCCGGTAGTCCACGGCACTGCCGAACCCCTTCGGTAGTCCACGGCACTGCCGAACCTTCGGCAGTCCACGGCACTGCCGAACCCATCGGCAGCGCTCGCCCCATCGGCAACTCCACCCATCCGCCGGAGGAACCCACCATGACCGCAAGCTCCACCCGTCGTACGACCGCCGCGCACTCCCGGCTAGCAGCGGTCGGTGCGATCGCGGTCGCAGGCGCGCTGATGCTCACCGGATGCGGTGACCAGACCAAGGACACCGGATCGGGCAGCGAGACGAGCGCGGCCCCGCTCGCCGACAAGCTGCCGCAGGCGATCCGTGACAAGGGTGTCATCAAGGTCGGCTCGGACATCGCGTACGCCCCGGTCGAGTTCAAGGACAGCTCCGGCAAGGTCGTCGGCATCGACCCCGACCTCGCCGCCGCCATGGGCAAGCAGCTCGGGGTCGACTTCCAGTTCGAGAACGGCACCTTCGACACGCTGATCACCGGTCTGCGCTCCAAGCGGTACGACATCGCCATGTCCGCGATGACCGACAGCCCGGAGCGCCAGAAGGGCATCGACCCGAACACCGGCAAGAAGGTCGGTGAGGGCGTCGACTTCGTCGACTACTTCACCGCCGGTGTCTCGATCTACACCAAGAAGGGCGACGACCAGGGCATCAAGACCTGGTCCGACCTGTGCGGCAAGAAGATCGTGCTGCAGCGCGGCACGGTCTCCGAGGACCTCGCCAAGGCCGAGTCGAAGAAGTGCCCGGCCGGCAAGAAGATCGCCATCGAGCCCTTCGACAACGACCAGCAGGCCCAGACCCGCCTGCGCGCGGGTGGCGCCGACGCCGGTTCGTCCGACTTCCCGGTCGCCGCGTACGCCGTGAAGACCTCCGGTGGCGGCAAGGACTTCCAGCTGGTCGGCGAGCAGGTCGAGGCCGCTCCGTACGGCATCGCGGTCGCCAAGAACCAGACGCAGCTGCGGGACGCCCTCAAGGCCGCGCTGGACGCGCTCATCAAGAACGGCGAGTACGAGAAGATCATGAAGAAGTGGGGCGTCACGGACGGCGCCATCAAGGAAGCCACGATCAACGGCGGCAAGTGACCGCGACGCAGCGGCACTGAAAGGCAACACCCGTGACTGTTGACATCGACAAGACGACGGGCGACACGCCCCCGGCCGGGCCGGAGGCCATCAAGGCCATCCCGGTCCGGCACTACGGGCGGTACATCTCCGCCGTCGTCGCCATCGCCCTGCTGGTCGGGGTCGTCTACGCGTTCTCCCAGGGCAAGATCAACTGGGACGCGATCCCGGACTACTTCTTCGACGACCGCATCCTGGACGGCGTGGGCAAAACGCTCCTGCTGACCGTGCTGTCCATGGTGATCGGCATCGTCGGCGGCGTCGTGCTCGCCGTGATGCGCCTGTCGAAGAACCCGGTGACCTCGTCGATCGCGTGGTTCTACATCTGGTTCTTCCGCGGCACCCCGGTCCTGGTGCAGCTGATCGTCTGGTTCAACCTGGGCCTGGTCTTCGAGTACATCAACCTCGGGCCGTTCTACAAGGACGAGTGGTCGGACTTCATGACCCCGTTCCTGACGGCGCTGCTGGGCCTCGGTCTCAACGAGGCCGCGTACATGGCGGAGATCTGCCGTGCCGGTCTGCTCTCCGTCGACGAGGGCCAGACCGAGGCGTCGCACGCGCTGGGCATGAGCCACGCCAAGACGCTGCGCCGGATCGTCATCCCGCAGGCGATGCGCGTGATCGTGCCGCCGACGGGCAACGAGGTCATCAACATGCTGAAGACGACCTCGCTGGTCTCGGTCGTCCAGTATCCGGAGCTGCTCCGCGCCGCTCAGGACATCGGCCAGACCTCCGGCGCCCCCGCCGAGATGCTGTTCCTGGCGGCGGCCTGGTACCTGCTGATGACGTCGGTCTTCAGCATCGGCCAGTACTACCTGGAGCGGTACTACGCGCGTGGTTCGAGCCGGTCGCTCCCGGCCACGCCGTTCCAGAAGGTCAAGGCCAACCTCCTGTCCCTGTCCAACCGCTCGAAGCCGACGGGAGGCACCGCATGACCGCCATGGTGAAGGCCGAAGGCGTCCACAAGAACTTCGGTCCCCTCGAGGTCCTCAAGGGCATCGACCTGGAGGTGAAGTCCGGCGAGGTGTTCTGCCTCATCGGCCCCTCCGGCTCGGGCAAGTCGACGTTCCTCCGGTGCATCAACCACCTGGAGAAGATCAACGCCGGCCGCCTGTACGTGGACGGGGAGCTGGTGGGCTACCGCCAGAAGGGCGACAAGCTCTACGAGCTGAAGGACAGCGAGGTGGCCCGCAAGCGCCGGGACATCGGCATGGTCTTCCAGCGCTTCAACCTGTTCCCGCACATGACGGCCGTGGAGAACGTCATGGAGGCGCCGGTCCAGGTCAAGGGCGTGAGCCGGAGCCAGGCCCGGCAGCGTGCCCTGGAGCTGCTGGACCGGGTGGGCCTGGCCGACAAGGCGGGCAGCTACCCCTCGCAGCTCTCCGGCGGCCAGCAGCAGCGCGTCGCCATCGCCCGGGCCCTCGCCATGGACCCGAAGCTGATGCTGTTCGACGAGCCGACCTCGGCGCTCGACCCGGAGCTGGTCGGCGACGTCCTGGACGTCATGCGCGACCTCGCCGAGTCCGGCATGACGATGATCGTCGTCACCCACGAGATGGGCTTCGCCCGCGAGGTGGGCGACAGCCTGGTCTTCATGGACGGCGGTGTGGTCGTCGAGTCCGGTCACCCGCGCGAGGTACTGACGAACCCGCAGCACGAGCGGACGAAATCGTTCCTGTCCAAGGTGCTCTGACATCACCCACCCCGAGGGGGCGGTACGGAACTCCGTACCGCCCCCTTCGGCATGCGGCTGGTGATGTCCGCGTCCACCACCCAGCCCCGCCCTCGTAATACCCTGGAACCACCATCAGCTGTTACGAGTGCGCGCTCAGGACAACAAAGCCCCTCCGTAAGGACTACACGTGGAACTGGCCTATTACTCGGACTACGCCGTGCGCCTCGTCAACACGGAGGAACCGGCCCGGGGCAAGGACACCCTGACGTCGGTCGAGGCGGTCCGCGAGCTGTTCGTCGACAACCAGTCGGCGGCCCGCCGCACCACCGACGCGGACGTCACCCGCTTCCGCTCGGTCCGGGCCCGGCTGCGCGCGGTCTTCGAGGCGGCCGACAAGGGCGACGAGACGCTCGCCGTGGACCTGCTGAACTCACTGCTGCTGGAGTTCCCGGTGAGCCCGCAGATCTCCGGGCACGACGTCCGCGACGACGACGGCCGCCCCCTGTGGCACATGCACCTGGCGGACCATCCGTCCAACGCGACCGCCGGATACGCGGCGATCGCGGCGATGGGCCTGGCGTTCCACCTGACCGAGTACGGCGTGGACCGGCTGGGGCTGTGCGAGGCCGCGCCCTGCCGCAACGCCTACCTGGACACCTCCACCAACCGCTCCCGGCGCTACTGCTCCGACCGCTGCGCGACCCGGGCCAACGTGGCGGCCTACCGCGCCCGCAAACGCCTCGAAGCGGCCCGGCCCGGCCTGCCCGAGAGCACGGGCCTGGCGGCGGACAGCGCCCAGCCCAGCAGCGCCCAGGGCGAGCGCAGCCCCGGCTTGCGCGGCCGGTAGCGGAAGCGGACCCGCCCCAGCACCAGGTCGTCGGGCACGACGCCGTAGTCGGTGCTGTCGCCGCCGGCGTACGCGTTGTCCCCGAGCACCCACCAGCCGTTCTCGCGCCGCTGGGCGACCCGCTTGACGACCAGCAGGTCCTGCTGGAACGGATGCCGCAGCACGACGACGTCACCGGGCTTGACCCGGGCCCCGTAGTGCACCAGGAGCCGGTCCCCGTGGTACAGCGTGGGCACCATGGACGGACCGGTCACCTCGGCCACCCCGAAGGGCGCGGCCGACCTCCCCCGCTCGGACTCCTGCGACAGCTCCGGCATCACCCGGCACCTCCCCGGTTCTTCGTCCACAGTCTCAGTCTCACCCTGGACTTTTGTCCTAAGCCCATGGGGGCACTCGCGAAAACCGCTCCCCCACGGAGTAATGTCCCCTGTGAGAAGACGATCACGAGGAAGGAATGCTCCATGCTTTCCCGCCTGTTTGCCCCCAAGGTCAAGGTCAGCGCACACTGCGACCTTCCCTGCGGTGTGTACGACCCTGCCCAGGCCCGCATCGAGGCGGAGTCGGTGAAGGCCATCCAGGAGAAGATGGCCGGCAACGACGACCCGCACTTCCAGGCGCGTGCCACCACCATCAAGGAGCAGCGCGCGGAGCTCGCGAAGCACCACGTGTCCGTGCTGTGGAGCGACTACTTCAAGCCGCCGCACTTCGAGAAGTACCCCGAGCTGCACCAGCTGGTCAACGACACCCTCAAGGCCCTCTCCGCCGCCAAGGGTTCGACCGATCCGGCGACCGGCCAGAAGGCGCTGGACTACATCGCCCAGATCGACAAGATCTTCTGGGAGACCAAGAAGGCCTGAAGCCACGGGCAGACGAAGGGACCCGGCCGGGAGAACCGGCCGGGTCCCTTCGTCGTGGGCCCTCGTGGCCCTCGTGGGCGGCGTCGGTGTCGGTATCGGTATCGGTCAGTGGAACTGCGGGACGATCAGGAAGATCCCGTACGCCACCACGGCCGCGCAGGCGAGGAAGCACAGCGCCGCCTGGGTGAGGCCCAGGGCGAAGGTGCGGCCCTGCCGGTCGCGGGCGCCCTCCAGTCGGGCGAGGCCGAGGACGCCGAGGGCGAAGACGACGACCACGGCGACGGTGGCGCCGATGCTCACGGCGGTGACCTGGCCGAGTGCGGTCCAGTCCAGATGCATGTCGACTCCCCTTCGTTCAGGCGGCCGTGCCGACCTTGGCGGGCGGCTCGGTGCGGACGGTGACCTCGTGTGCGTCGTTGACGTTGTGCGCGTGCACCGGGTTGCGGCGCGAGACGGCCACGATGCCTGCGGCGAGGGCCGCGCCGACCAGGGCGACGACCGCCGTACCGAAGTCCCCGCCGCTCTGCACCACGCTGGCGGCCAGGCCGCCGACCAGTGCGGCGGCGGGCAGCGTGATCAGCCACGCGAGCGCCATGCGGCCCGCGACGCCCCAGCGGACCTCCGCGAGCCTGCGGCCGAGTCCCGCCCCGAGGATGCTGCCCGAGGCGACCTGGGTGGTGGACAGGGCGAAACCGAGGTGCGCGGACGTCAGGATGACTGTGGTGGAGGCGGTCTCGGCGGCGAAGCCCTGCGGCGACTGGATCTCGGTGAGGCCCTTGCCCATGGTGCGGATAATGCGCCAGCCGCCGAGATACGTGCCGAGGCCGATGGCGAGGCCCGCGGAGGCGATCACCCACAGGGGCGGTCCGGCGTCGTGGCCGAGCGCGCCGGCCGAGATCAGGGTGAGGGTGATGACGCCCATGGTCTTCTGCGCGTCGTTCGTGCCGTGGGCGAGGGAGACCAGCGAGGCCGAGGCGATCTGGCCGATCCGGAAGCCCTTGGTGACGGAGTCCTTGCGGGCGCGGTCGGTGAGCCGGTAGGCGAGGTAGGTGGCCAGCAGTGCGGCGACGCCGGCCACGACCGGCGAGGCCACCGCCGGCACCAGCACCTTCTCGACGACCTTGTCGAAGTCGACACCGTGGCTGCCCGCCCCGACCCACACGGCTCCGATCAGCCCGCCGAACAGGGCGTGCGAGGAACTCGACGGGAGTCCCACCAGCCAGGTCAGCAGGTTCCACAGGATCGCCCCGACCAGTCCCGCGAAGATCATCCCCGGGGTGACGAGAGTGTCGTCCACGATGCCGCCCGAGATGGTCTTGGCGACCTCGGTGGACAGGAAGGCACCGATCACGTTGAGGACACCGCTGATCAGGACCGCCGTGCGGGGAGCGAGCGCGCCGGTGGCGATGGATGTGGCCATCGCGTTCGCCGTGTCGTGAAATCCGTTGGTGAAGTCGAAGGCCAGTGCCGTCACGATGACGACCGCCACGAGGAACGTGATGTGGTCCATTCCTGAATGCAAACAAGTGCAGGCCAATAGGCGGGGAACGGCGAGGCAAAGGCTGGTCAAGGTTCACGCGGGTGGCGGTGACGCATGGCACTCTAAGATCGCGCCCATGAGGATCAGCTGGACGTACGCCTTCATCGACCGCCCGCGGGAGACTTTCGGTGCCGCCTGCGCCTTCTGGACGGCGGTCACGGACACCCGGCTGTCCGAACTGCGCGGAGAGCACGACGAGTTCGTCACGCTGCTTGCCGACGGCGCCGACGCCTGTGTGAAGGTACAGGCGGTCGGGCCGCCTTCCGGCGGTGCGCACATCGACTTCTGTGTGGACGACGTATCGGAGTTCGCCGCCGCGGCGGTGCGGTTCGGCGCGAGCGTGGTGACCGATCTCGGTTCACTCGTCGTGCTGCGTTCGCCCGGTGGGCAGTTGTTCTGCGCGGATCCCTGGCGCGGGCAGTCCTCACGCCCGGACGTGGTGCGGGGCAGTCGGCTCGACCAGGTGTGCGTGGACGTCGCGCCCTCGGCCTTCGACACCGAAGTCGCCTTCTGGAGCGCGCTGCTCGCCGACTGGGAGTCGCTGCCGGGCTCCCTCCCCGAGTTCCACGTGGTCAAGCCGCCGCCCGGTCTGCCGGTCCGTCTGCTCCTGCAACGCCTCGACGAGGAACGCCCGGCCTCCGCCCACCTCGACCTCGCCTGCGCTGACGTCGCGGCGACCCGGGCGCGCCACGAGGAACTCGGAGCCTCCTTCGTGGCCGGCTTCCCCGGCTGGACCGTGATGCGCGACCCGGCGGGCGGCACGTACTGCCTGACGACCCGGGATCCGGTCTCGGGCCGGGCCCGTGTCTAGCGCGCTTCGGCGTAGGCGCACGCGACGAGCAGTCCGGCCCTGTCCGGCGTCGGGCAGGGCGGCAGGTCCGGCGTCTCGCCGGGCTTCGCGTTCTCCCAGACGTAGGGGCCCTGAGGCTCCATCGAGTCCTGCAGCCACAGCGTCAGTCCGCCTGCGACGGCCACGGCGAGCACCCACACGATCACAGCCCAGCGCCACACCCGGCGGCGCCGCTCCCCCGTCATGCCCATGCCTTCACGTTAGTCCCTCAGGCGCGCGGCCCGCGCCATGAGGTAACGCTGTTCGGGCAGGCTGAGGGTCTGCGCGGCCGCCGACTCGTAGGCGGCGCGGGCACCTTGGGGATCGCCCGCGCGTTCCAGGAGGTGACCGCGTACGGCGTCCACGCGATGGCCCTGCAACTCGCCTGCCAGGGCGTCCAGTTCGTCCAGGCCGACGTGCGGGCCGTGGACCATGGCGACGGCCACCGCGCGGTTGAGGCGTTCGACGGGGCCGGGGACCAGGCGGACGAGGACGTCGTACAGGCCCAGGATCTCGGCCCAGCCCGTCGCCTCGGGCGAGGGTGCCTCGTCGTGGACGGCGGCGATCGCGGCGCGCAGCTGGTACGGCCCGGGCCGGCCCCGGGACAGCGCCCCGGTGACCAGCGCGACGCCCTCCTCGATCGCGGCCTTGTCCCAGCGGCCCCGGTCCTGCTCGTCGAGGGGGATCAACTCCCCGTGCGGTCCGCTGCGCGCGTCGCGGCGGGCGTCGGTGAGCAGCATCAGCGCGAGCAGGCCGGCCACCTCGCCGTCGTCGGGGAGCAGCCGGTGGACCGTGCGCGTCAGGCGTACGGCCTCGCCCGCGAGGTCACGGCGCTGGAGAGCGGCTCCGGAGGTGGCCGTATAGCCCTCGTTGAAGATCAGGTAGAGCGTCTGGAGGACGGACGGCACCCGCTGTTCCCAGCGGTCCGGGCGACCGAAGCGCACGCCCCGCACCTTCTGCTTGGCCCGGCTGATGCGCTGCGCCATCGTCGCCTCCGGCACCAGATACGCGCGGGCGATCTCCGCCGTGGTCAGACCGCCGACGGCGCGCAGCGTGAGCGCGATCTGGGCGGGTGGCGTCAGGTCCGGATGGCAGCACAGGAAGAGCAGCAAGAGCGTGTCGTCCTCGCGGGGAGCCCGCTCCCCGGGCGGCGCGGCGGTGAAGGCGTCGCGGGGCGTGAGCGCCGCCGCCCGCTCCTCGCGCTGCCGCCGGGCCTCCTCGCTGCGCAGGGCGTCGGTCAGCCGCCGCGAGGCGACTTTGATCAGCCAGCCGCGCGGATTGCCGGGTACGCCCGCCGAGGGCCACTGCCCGGCCGCCGCGAGCAGCGCCTCCTGTACGGCGTCCTCGGCGGCGTCGAAATGGCCGTACCGCCTGACGAGCGCGCCGAGGACCTGCGGCGCGTCACGGCGCAGCAGGTCCTCGATCTCGGGTGTGCTCCTCACCGGTCCCACAGGTCCCATCGACGCGCCCTTCGGCGTGTCCGGGCCCTCAGATGTCCCCGGAGCCGTCCATGATCGGACGGATCACGACCGGGTAGTCGGGGGCGCCGGCCGGCTGGGGGCACCCGGCGACGCGCTCGGCGATCTCGGTGACCCGCTCCAGGCTCTCGCACTCCAGGACCCAGTAGCCGGCCAGCAGCTCCTTGGTCTCGCTGTACGGGCCGTCGGTGATCACCGCCTTGCCGTCGTCACCGAGGGTGACGTGCCGGGTCTGGGCCGGCTCGGCCAGGCCCTGCCCGTCGACGAATTCGCCCGTCTCGGAGAGGTCGTCGTTGATGGCTCCCATGTAGGCGAACATGGCCTGGAGCTCCTCCTCGCTCCACGCCGGGGAGTGCGCCGACGCCTTGCCGCGCATGGCGTCGTAGTCCGCCTGCGTGCCCTGCACCATGACCAGGTACTTCATCAGTCCGCTCCTTCGGCTCTCACCGCCCTGGTGGGCGGCTCTCACAGGGGACGTCGGAGCCGGGCCGGGATTCTCGACACGACCTCAGGGATTTTCCGCGACGGTTTCTCCGGGGGCGTCGTCGCGCGGGGTCGTCACAGGTGAGGCGGTGTCCTCGGCGGACCGGGGCGGGTCGGCGGTCCGGGTCTCCTCGCCGGTCCGGCCGCCCTCGGCCTCTTCCGCTTCATGGGCCCCGCACTCGGGGTTGCGGCAGGGGCCCGCCACCCACACGGGGACCCACGCGCCCAGCGTCTTGTGGCGCCGGACCACTGTTTCCACCGGCTGTCCGCAGGTCGGACAGGTGTGTCCTGCTCTGCCCATGTCCTCAGGGTAGGCCGGTCGGCGGCTCAGCGCTTCCTGCTGTACGTGCGCACCAGCATCCCGTTGCCGAACGTGCGCACCGACTCGAGCGTGAAGTCCGAGATCGCGATTCCCGAGCCGAACATCGGCATGCCCGTGCCGTACACGAGCGGGTAGGTCTTGATGACGAGTTCGTCGATCTCGTCGAACAGTTCGCCCGCGACCTTGGACCCGCCGCACAGGTAGATGCCCAACCCACCGTCCTCGGCCTTCAGTTCGCGGACCTTTCCGACGAGGTCGTCCGCGATGATCTCGACGTTCGGGTCGGGCGACTCCTTCAGCGTCCTGGAGGCGACGTACTGGCGCAGGTGGGCATACGGGCTGGTGATGCCCTCTTTCAGGCCGACGTCGTAGCTGCCGCGGCCCTGGATGATCGTGTCGAACCGCTTGTTCGGCAGGTCGTCGAAGCCGAGGGCCCGGCGGCCCGGGGTGGCCGCGGTCTCCGGATACTCCGCCTTCAGAAAGGCGAGGAACTCCTCGTCGAGGAAGCGGAGCATCGACGTCGCGTCGCCGTCCGGGTCTCCGATGAAGCCGTCGATCGAACAGGCGATGAAGTACGTGAGCTTTCGCAAGCCGGTCTCTTTTCGTAGGCTGTCACTGCAACGACTTCAGTTGTAGTACTTCTGACGTAGTGGTTGCAAGGGGTTATCCGCGAACAGCGGAAAGCAGGAGAAGGGATTCCGCATGGTCAGCAATCCCGGGCGCCGTGCCGCGCTCGTCGACGCCGGTGTCGAGGTGCTCGCGCGTGAGGGAGCGCGCGGGCTGACGTTCCGCGCGGTGGACGCGGAGGCCGGTGTGCCCGTGGGCACGGCCTCCAACTACTTCACCGACCGCGCCGACCTGCTGCGTCAGATCGACACCCGGCTGCACGTACGGCTCGCGCCCGACCCCGACGTGGTCGCCGGGCTGATGACCCGCCCCAAGGACCGTTCACTGGTCACGGCCTTCATGTACGACCTGATGGCCCGCGCGACCCGCGACCGCACGGGCTATCTGGCCCTCATGGAACTACGCCTGGAGGCCACCCGGCGTCCCGAACTGCTCGCCTCCTACACCAAGTCGGTCCGAGGCGACCTGGAGGAGGCCATGGAGTTCCACCGCACGGCCGGCCTGCCCGGCGGCGACGAGTCCGTCGCCGTGCTGTACCTGGCCATGCTCGGCCTGCTCCTGGAGCACCTGACCCTGCCGGGCGTCCTGGAGGGCGTACTGCCCGGGGTGAGCGTGCCGGAAGGGCTGGTGGAGAAGATCGTGGCGACGGTGCTGCCGGAGGGATAGGAGGGCCGGGCACCGGCCGGGTGGGTCAGGACGCGCTCTCGGCGGTGCGGGGCTCGCGCCACATCGGCCACATGGTGGGGCCGCCCTCCGGGAGGTCGAGCACCGGGCCGGCGAGTTCGAAGCCGAGGCGCTCGTACAGCTTGCGGCTGCGGGCGCTGCTCGCTTCCAGGTAGGCGGGCAGTCCCTCACGGTCGCACCGGTCGAGGACCGACCCGATGAGCGCCGTGCCGAGACCCTCGCCCTGGCGGCCGGGGGCCACGCCGATCATCCACAGGTACTCGTGGGCCCGCCCGGAGGGATGGATGGCGGCGGTCAGCCGGCCGATCGCCTCGATGCGTTCGTTGTCCGGGTCGACGGCCTCACGCACCTGGGCCGGACCGTCGTCCTCGGCGTCGCCGTCGTGGTCGTCGGCCGGCATGGACAGCCACAGGGCACAGGCCGAACCGTCCTCGGTGAGGTCGATGCGCCCGGACTCGAGCACGATGTCGGTGAAGGCGGCCATGAGCCCGGGATGGTGGGCACGACGGTCCTCCGCCCCGGGGAAAACCCAGCCGCTCACGGGATCGTCCTGGAACGCCTCGTCCAGCAGCCGGACAACCAGCTCCCGGTCCCCCTCGCCCGCCGTCCGGATCGCCACACCCATGTCCCCGCCCCTTCACTCGTCCCGACCGGCGTTGATCGTAGGGCGGTTGGGAGCCGCCCCGGCGCACGGGGCCGGAGCTTGGCGGGATTTCATCGGACAGGCGCCCAAAGCACCCGTCGTCGCGGACATGGGAAGCGGGCCCCGCACACCGTGGGGAAGTGCGGGACCCGCCTGACCGGAGGCCCGGGGCCGTACGGAGTCAGGAGCCGCACGGCCCCGGCGCCTCCGGAGTCCTGCCCTTCGGTCACCCGAAGGCCGGTCAGGTGGCCGCCGACGGCCGGTTGTCACACCGCCGGCCACCGCGACGACCGATCGCCGCTCCGTCAGCCGGTGCCGACGGCTGATTGCCGCACCACCACCGCCGTCAGCTGGTGCGCCGTGTCACGAACTCGGCGAGGGCCAGCAGACCGCCCGCCGCCTCCGGGTCCGGCACCGCGCGGGCCAGTTGCTGCATCGCCAGGGCCATCCGGTCGGCCGCCTGGTTCTGGGCCCAGTCACGGCCGCCCGCCCGCTCCACGGTCAGGGCGATGTGGTCGAGGTCCTCCTTCTCGCTGGGTCGTGCGTACAGTTCGGCCAGTTCCTCGGCCGCCGGTGTGCCGGAGGCGAAGGCCGCCACGACCGGCAGGGACTTCTTGCGGGCGGCCAGGTCCGCGCCGACGGGCTTGCCGGTGCGGCGCGGGTCGCCCCATATGCCGATGACGTCGTCGATGAGCTGGAAGGCGAGCCCGGCCTCCCGGCCGAACGCGTCCAGCGCCGCCACGTCCGCGTCCCCGGTGCCCGCGTACAGCCCGCCGAGCGCACAGGCGCTTCCCAGCAGTGCGCCCGTCTTGGCCTCCGCCATGGCGAGGACCTCGTCGAGCGTGACCTCGTCGGGAGCGCGACGCTCCATGGCCGTGTCCGCGTGCTGGCCCGCGCACAGTTCGATCACGCAGTGGGCGAGCCGGGCGGTGGCGGCCGGGGCCGCCGGATGCGGGTCCTCAGCGAGCAGCCGCATGGCCAGCGCCTGGAGGGCGTCCCCGGCGAGGATCGCGTCGGGGTCGCCGAAGACGGACCACGCGGTGGGCCGGTGGCGCCGGGTGGTGTCCCGGTCCATCACGTCGTCGTGCAGCAACGTGAAGTTGTGGACCAGTTCCACCGCCGCGGCCGCCCGGACCGCCGCCGCCCGTGCCTCGGGCCCGCCGAGGGCGGCCGCCGCGGCGAGGACGAGCGCGGGCCGGATCGCCTTGCCGGAGCCGCCCTCGGCCGGCGAGCCGTCCGCCTGCTCCCAGCCGAAGTGGTAGAGCGCGATCCGGCGCATCGGCCCGGGCAGTGAGCCGAGAGCGTCCCGCAGTACCGGGTCGACCTCCGCCCGGGCCCGCTCCAGGAGCATGAGCGCCTCGTGGCCCTCGTCCGGCTCCGGCCGGCCTTCCCGCTGCGTCCCGATGAGCCCCCGCCCTTCCGGCGCCCCGGCCGCACGCCCGGGCTCGGTACCGCGCTGCCCACCGGGGGCGGGCAGCGTCGTCTGCGTCCTGAACTCCGTAAGGGACTCACCCATGGGACCGCCTCGGAGACTGAGCGGACGGTTGCCCTTCCGCTGCCGCTGGGCGCGTACCCCGAGGATGTACCCGCGCTGCGGGGCGCGGACACGGCCGGCGTACCGGAAGCGTCACTGCCAGCGGCCGATCTCGACGTTCTCCAGGACGCCGAGCGCGTCCGGTACCAGGACCGCGGCCGAGTAGTAGGCCGTGACCAGGTACTTGATGATGGCCTGTTCGTTGATGCCCATGAAGCGCACCGACAGGCTCGGCTCGATCTCGTCCGGGATGCCGGAGGCCCGCAGGCCGACGACGCCCTGGTCGCTCTCGCCGGTACGCATGGCGATGATCGATGTCGTCCGCTCCTGGGTCACCGGGATCTTGTTGCACGGGAAGATCGGCACCCCGCGCCAGGTGGGGATGCGGTTCCCGGCCATGTCGATGGTCTCGGGGACGAGCCCTCGCTTGTTGAGCTCACGGCCGAACGCGGCGATCGCGCGCGGGTGGGCGAGGAGCAGTTTGGTGCCGCGGCGCCTGCTGAGCAGCTCGTCCAGGTCGTCCGGGCTGGGCACGCCGTCGTGCGGCTGGATCCGCTGGTCGTACTCGCAGTTGTGCAGGAGACCGAAGTCTCGGTTGTTGATGAGCTCGTGCTCCTGACGCTCCTTGAGCGCCTCGACCGTCAGCCGGATCTGCTGCTCGGTCTGGTTCATGGGCTGGTTGTAGAGGTCGGCCACGCGCGTGTGGATGCGCAGGACGGTCTGGGCGACGCTCAGCTCGTACTCACGGGGCCTGGCCTCGTAGTCGACGAAGGTGTGCGGGATGTCCGGCTCGCCGGAGTGGCCGGCGGCGAGGTCGATCTCCTTCTCGCCGTACTTGTTGGAGCGCTGCGAGGGGATCGAGCGGCGCTGCTGGAGGTGTTCGCCCAGCGTGTCCGAGCGCTCGGCGATCTGCGCGAACTCCGCACGGGGCAGGACGAGGACGGTGCACGGGGTGAGCGCGCGGGCCGTGTACTCCCAGATCGCGTCCTCGTTCAGCAGCGCGTCGTCGCCGAAGTAGGCGCCGTCGGCGAGGATCCCGAGGGACTCGTCGTCCCCGTACGGGCCGGTGCCGACCTTCTCCACCCGGCCGTGCGCCAGCAGGTACACCTCGTCGGACGGGCTGCCGAACGAGGCGATCACCTCGCCCGCGGGGATCTCCCGCTGCTCGCAGCGCCGGGCGATCTCGAAGAGCACCTCCTCGTCCTCGTAGGACCGCAGCGCCGGCAGTTCGCCCAGCTCCGCGGGGATGATCTCGACGCGGTCGCCGGTCTTCACGAACGTCAGCCGGCCGTCGCCCACGGCGAACGTCAGCCGCCGGTTCACCCGGTACGTACCGCCCTGGATGTCGACCCAGGGCAGCATGCGCAGCAGCCAGCGGGAGCTGATCTCCTGCATCTGCGGCACGGACTTGGTCGTGGTGGCCAGGTTCCGCGCGGCCGCCGTGCCGAGACTCTGCTGCGGCTTGGTCTGCTCCGTGCGGACCTCTTCGCCTACCGACATAGAGAACTGCCCTCCCGGTTGTGACCGACGCCCATATGCCTCGGGCATCGATGTGCACGCCCAAGCCTTCCTCACGCGGCGTCTTGGTGCTATTACACGAAAGAGCGGGAATGGATCTTCGTACGACTGGGCAGGGGCCCGTTTTTCCACCCTCTCTCGGGCGGCACACCCCGGCCCCGGACGGCTGGCGACAACCCGTGGGAACGTGTCGGTAATGCCGCTGGGGAGCGTGCGGAACCGGATCTAGCGTGGTGATCCGTCCCTCCCGCCCACTCTCGGAAACGGCCTCTCCATGCTGTACATCGCGCCGATCGGCGTCGGCATCCTCTACGCCCTGTTGATGTCCTTCGTCCGCGAACCGCACCGGCGGCGTCTGAACGCGGTCATGGTCGGCGGTGCCGGCGCGGCGTACCTCAGCGGCGGCGGCATGGGCGGCTGGGAGTTCCCCTTCACCGCGCTGCTCGCCTACGTCGCCTTCCGCGGCCTGGAGTCGTGGACGTGGATCGGCATCGGCTGGCTGCTGCACACGGCGTGGGACATCGTCCACCACATCAAGGGCAACCCGATCATCCCCTTCGCGCACACGTCCTCCCTGGGCTGCGCGATCTGCGACCCGGTGATCGCCCTCTGGTGCCTGCGGGGCGGCCCGTCACTCATCGACCTCCTACGCCGCCGCCGGTCCGGGCGGCCGCAGCGCGGCCCGGGCTCGCAGGAAGGCATCAGCTCCGAGTCCCCCTCCCCCACCCCCGGGTGACAATGGCCCGGTGACCAGCCCCGACATCCCCGGATCCGCCGTGCTGCGTCCCCGGCTGCCCTCGCCGGTGCAGGAAGTCGTGGACGGCCGGTTCGAGCGCCACGGCGTGCGGCTGGTGCTGAAGCGGGACGACCTGATCCACCCGGAGCTGATCGGCAACAAGTGGCGCAAGCTGGCGCCGAATCTCGCGGCTGCGGCAGGCCGTACCCTCGTCACCTTCGGCGGTGCCTACTCCAACCACCTGCGTGCCACGGCCGCGACCGGCCGGCTGCTGGGCATCCGCACAGTCGGTGTCGTACGCGGCGAGGAACTGGCCGGCCGGCCCCTCAACCCCTCGCTGACCCGCTGCACGGCCGACGGCATGCGACTGCACTTCGTCGACAGGGCGACGTACCGCCGCAAGTCCGAGCCGGGTCCCTTGGCCGCGATCCTGCGCGCGGCGGACGCGGAGGGTGCGTACGTCGTCCCCGAGGGCGGCAGCAATGCGCAGGCCGTACGCGGTTGCCGGGCGCTCGGCGCCGAACTGCACGACCGGGCCGATGTCGTCGCCGTGGCCTGCGGCACCGGCGGCACCCTTGCGGGGCTGGCCGCCGGACTCGCCCCCGGGCAACGAGCGCTGGGTGTCCCGGTCCTCAAGGGCGGTTTCCTGACCGCCGAGGTCAGGGCCTTGCAGCAGCAGGCCTTCGGAGGCCCGCGCGGCACCTGGAGCCTCGACGACCGCTTCCACTTCGGCGGCTACGCGCGCGTGCCCGACGAGCTCGACGCCTTCGCGGCGGACTTCGAGCAGCGTCATGGACTGCCCGTCGAGCGCCTGTATGTCGCGAAGCTGCTGTACGGGCTCGTCTCCCTGGCCGGTGAAGGCGCCTTCCCGCGCGGGACGACGGTGGCGGCGGTGATCACCGGCCGCCCTTTCCCGTGACGCCCGCTACGCCGTCCTACGCCGTCCTACGCCGCCGTCCTACGCCGTCTCCCGGAAGGCCGCCGCCTCCTCCAGGTCCAGCCTGCGCAGCAGCGTCCGCAGCATCTCGTCGTCGATGTACCGGCCGTCCCGGAGCTTGACGAACACTTCGCGCTCGGCGCTGATCATCTCCCGCGACAGCCGCCGGTAGGTGTCGTCGACGGACTCCCCGGTGACCGGGTTGGCCTGGCCGAGCCGTTCCCAGACGGCGTTGCGGCGGCGCTCCAGGACGATGCGGAGCCGGTCGGCGAGCGGGGCGGGCAGGGCGTTGCGTTCGTCGGTGAGGAGTTCGTCCAGGCGCCGCTCGGCGGCCCGGGAGGCCTGCGCCTGGGCGTTGGCCTCGGCCAGTGTCTCGGCCTGTGCGTCCCGGCCGGGGAACTTCAGCAGACGGATCAGCGGGGGCAGGGTGAGCCCCTGCACGACCAGCGTCCCGATGACCGTCGTGAAGGTCAGGAAGAGGATGAGGTTGCGGTGCGGGAAGGGCTCCTCGCCGTCGTGCAGGGTGAGCGGGATCGAGAAGGCGATGGCCAGCGAGACCACGCCCCGCATACCGGCCCACGCGACGACGAACGGCCCCTTCCAGGTCGGGCTCGCCTCCCGCTCCCGGATCCGGGCCGACAGCAGCCGCGGCAGGAAGGTCGCCGGGTACACCCACACGAACCGGGCCGCGACGACCACCAGGAAGACGGCGACCGCGTACCAGGCGGCCAGGACCCCCTCGTACTCCCCGAGTCCCCTCAACACCACCGGCAGCTGGAGTCCGATCAGCGCGAACACCGCCGACTCCAGGACGAAGGCGACCATCTTCCACACCGCCTCCTCCTGGAGCCGAGTGGCGAAGTCGACCTCCCACGCGCGGTGTCCCAGGTAGAGCGCCACGACGACGACCGCCAGGACGCCGGAGGCGTGCACCTGCTCGGCGGCGGCGTACGCGACGAACGGGGTGAGCAGGGAGAGCGTGTTCTGGAACAGCGCCTCCTTCACGTGCGTGCGAATCCAGTGGATCGGCGCCATCAGCACGAGCCCGGCCACGACTCCGCCGACCGCCGCGAGCAGGAACTCGCCGATGCCACCGGCCCAGGTCGCGCCCTCGCCGACGGCGGCGGCCAGGGCCACCCGGTAGGCGGTGATAGCGGTGGCGTCGTTGAGCAGGGACTCGCCCTGGAGGATCGTGGTGATCCGCGACGGGAGCCCGACCCGGCGGGCCACGGCCGTCGCCGCGACCGCGTCCGGCGGCGCCACCACCGCGCCGAAGACCAGGGCCGCGGTCAGCGGCAGGTCCGGCACGAGCAGGTACAGGGCCCAGCCGACGGCGAAGGTCGCGAACAGCACGTACCCGACGGACAGCAGCGCGACCGGCCGCAGCTGCGCCCGCAGGTCGAGGTACGAGCTGTCGGTGGCGGCCGTGTGCAGCAGCGGGGGCAGGAGGAGCGGCAGGACGACGTGCGGGTCGAGGGTGTAGTCCGGCACGCCGGGGACGGAACTGACCGCGAGCCCGACCGCCACCAGCAGAAGCGGCGCGGGAACCGGTGTGCGCCTTGCCACCGCGGCGATCCCGGCGCTGCCCGCCACCAGCAACAGCAGTGGCATCACGTCCATCGTTCTCGCCCGCCCTCTTTTTTCCACGCGGTCTTCGGCGCGACCGTCGTAACCTGGCAATCATGAAACAGTGCACGCATGCCGACGCGCTGCCGCATCCCGAACCCGTCCCGCTCAGCGAGACGTGTCCGGGGTGCCTGGCGGACGGCATGGATCCGGTGCAACTGCGGCTGTGTCTGAGCTGCGGTCACGTCGGCTGCTGCGACTCCTCGCCGGGGCGGCACGCGGCGGAGCACCACAAGGAGTCCGGACATCCGGTGATGCGGACCCATGAGCCCGGGGAGACCTGGCGCTGGTGCTTCGTCGATCATGTCCTGGTGTGACTCGACAGGACCCCGGCGCCGGACGGTTCGACCGTCTGACGTCTGGGTACGTCAACCCGGCGCGCGCTCTTCCCATTTGGGCCCGCCGACCCCCTAGACACGGAGCGTATCCACAGGTTTACTGTGAGTGACGGCAAGGGGTTGGGGTCCCGGGGACAGGACCGTTGAGAGCGCGATAGCGTCACCGCTGAACCACGTATCGCGTTACCCCGGGGGGCGACCCTCGGCCCTGAAACACTTGTACCACCATGGAGGTGAGGGTGTCCCAGATCGCAGGCGAGCCCGCGACTCAGGACTTCGTGGAAGTCCGGCTGCCGGCCGCGGGTGCCTACCTGTCGGTGCTGCGTACGGCCACGGCCGGTCTCGCGGCCCGTTTGGACTTCACCCTCGACGAGATCGAGGACCTGCGCATCGCTGTGGACGAGGCGTGCGCGATCCTGCTTCAGCAGGCCGTGCCCGGCTCGGTCCTCAGCTGCGTCTTCCGCCTCGTCGACGACTCGCTCGAGGTCACCGTCTCGGCGCCGACCACGGATGGTCATGCCCCCTCGCGGGACACCTTCGCCTGGACGGTCCTGTCCGCTCTCGCGGGCAAGGTCTCCTCCGCCGTGGACAAGGACAAAACCGTTTCGATCAGCCTCTACAAACAGCGCGGCGCGGGACCCGGGCCGGCGTGAGGAACGAGGACGGGCCGGTGCGGGACGAAGAGCGCGGCACACGAGAGCTGCCGGCCGAGGGCACGGCCACGGACCCGTGCGGTCCGACCGGGACCCGGCGCATGGCGGACGGCATCGACGGCATCCCCGAGCAGGCCCGCCCGCATCCCGAGGACGACTCCGCGGGGGCCGTCCTCCCGGGAGGCGAGCGGCGGGAGGGGGAGAGTGCCGTGCGGAGCGCGCCTCCGGGCGGAGGGATCGCGGCATCTCCTGCCCAGGGGGGTTCCCCCACTCGCGCGAAGCCGGGAGTGGAGGAGGAGGCGAGGGCTCGGGGAAGGGCGACGGGCGGGACGATGAGCGAGCACGAGCGACACTCCGAGGACGCAGCGCCGCGCGCGCACCACACGCAGGGTGCGCAGCACGGCTCCCCGGACCGCAGCGGGGCGCGCGAGATGTTCCTCAAACTGCGCACTCTGAGCCCCGGCAGCCCCGAGTACGCGGAGCTGCGCAACCAGCTGGTCCGCATGCACCTGCCGCTCGTGGAGCATCTCGCGCGGCGCTTCCGCAACCGCGGCGAGCCACTGGACGACCTGACCCAGGTCGCCACGATCGGGCTGATCAAGTCGGTCGACCGCTTCGACCCGGACCGCGGCGTGGAGTTCTCCACGTACGCGACCCCCACGGTCGTCGGCGAGATCAAGCGGCACTTCCGGGACAAGGGCTGGGCGGTGCGCGTCCCGCGCCGCCTTCAGGAGCTGCGCCTGTCGCTGACCACGGCCACGGCCGAGCTCTCGCAACTGCACGGCCGCTCCCCCACGGTCCACGAGCTCGCCGAGAAGCTCGCGATCTCCGAGGAGGAGGTCCTGGAGGGCCTGGAGTCCGCCAACGCGTACTCCACACTGTCCCTGGACGTCCCCGACACCGACGACGAATCACCGGCGGTCGCGGACACCCTCGGCGCGGAGGACGAGGCGCTGGAGGGCGTGGAGTACCGGGAGTCCCTCAAGCCGCTGCTGGAGGACCTCCCGCCGCGCGAGAAGCGGATCCTGCTGCTGCGGTTCTTCGGCAACATGACCCAGTCGCAGATCGCGCAGGAGGTCGGCATCTCGCAGATGCACGTCTCGCGGCTGCTGGCGCGCACCCTGGCGCAGCTCCGGGAGAAGCTCCTCGTCGAGGAGTGACGCCTTCCCGTACGGCTACTTCTCCACGTTCCCGGGCCCGCGGATCCCGAGGGCCCGGGTCGTCTCGGGGTTCACGAGCAGGACGAGCGCCGCGACGGCCACGACCGCGAGGGCGATCCCGGCCGGAATGGCCATGCTGTCGGCCTGGAGCAGGTTGTAGGCCACCGGCAGCGCCATGATCTGAGTGATGACGGCCGGGCCGCGGCTCCAGCTGCGGCGGCCGAGCAGCCCGCGCGCGGCGAGCAGCGGCAGCAGCGCGAGCACGACGAGCGTGATACCCCCGGTCACGGCCTGCTGACGGTCGTCCGGCTCACCGGTGAGGCCGAGGACGAGGATCCAGACGCCGCCGACGACCAGCGCGAACCCTTCCAGTGCGGCCAGCAGCGCGGCGTACGTCAGCCGCCGCGGTCGGGGGCCGGTGGTGTCCTGGGTGGTGGAGGTCTGCTCACTGCTCACCCCTGAAGAGTAGCCCCGGCCGTACGCGCCCCTCATGGCCAGGTTCGCCCCCGCTCTCTTACCTGATCCCTACCTCGGTATGGGCCAGGTACCACCCAGTAGGTACGCTGCCAGTCATGCGTGCACTTCTCGTGGTCAATCCGGCGGCAACCACCACAAGTGCGCGCACACGCGACGTACTGATCCATGCGCTCGCCAGCGAGATGAAGCTGGAAGCGGTCACTACCGAGTACCGCGGCCATGCGCGCGACCTGGGCCGGCATGCGGCGGAGAGCGACGACATAGACCTGGTGGTGGCCCTCGGCGGCGACGGCACGGTCAACGAGGTGGTCAACGGCCTGCTCCACGCCGGTCCCGACCCGGGGCACCTCCCCGGCCTCGCCGTGGTCCCCGGCGGCTCCACCAACGTCTTCGCCCGTGCCCTGGGCCTGCCCAACGACGCGGTGGAAGCGACCGGGGCCCTGCTGGACGCCCTGCGCGACGGCAGCGAACGCACCGTCGGCCTGGGCCTGACCTCCGGCACTCCGGGCACGGAGGACGCGGCGGTGCCTTCCCGCTGGTTCACCTTCAACGCGGGACTCGGCTTCGACGCCGGCGTGGTCGGCCGGGTGGAGCAGCACCGCGAGCGCGGCCGGAAATCCACACACGCTCTTTACGTCCGCCAGGTCGTGCGCCAGCTCCTCGGGGAACCGAACCGCCGGCACGGGACGATCACGCTGGAGCGGGCCGGCGAGGATCCGGTCACCGATCTGGTGCTGTCCATAGTCTCGAACACCTCCCCGTGGACGTTTCTGGGGAATCGCCCCATCTACGCGGCACCTAAGGCCTCGTTCGATACCGGACTGGATCTCTTCGGTCTCAGCCGGCTGTCCACGACGGCGGTTGCCCGGTATGGCACCCAGTTGCTCACTTCGTCCCCCGAGCGCGGACCCCATGGCAAGCACGCGACCTCTCTGCACGATTTGACCGAGTTCACCTTGCATTCGAAGGTGCCGCTCCCCCTCCAGATGGACGGTGACCACCTGGGGCTGCGAACAAGCGTGACGTTCACAGGCGTACGTCGTGCACTGCGTGTGATTGTGTGAGCAGAACTGGCTAAAGTCCTTTCACTCGAACGTTTAGGCCAGGATCCACCCCATGGAAGTACGGCTGTGACCTAGTCGACACCGAAGAATCAAAAAAAACTTTCCAGAAGGGGTTGTATCCGCCGCTGAGGTTTGCGAGTCTCTACGTGGCGATCGGGACGGCCCGCAACATCGGCCTCCACTGATCACCAGAACCCCTCTTCAACTCACAGGACCCACGCCAGGGAACCTGGCGGTCGGCCCTTCACTTGTTGAGGGATTCGTGAAAGCGTTCACATTCACAAGCACCCTGCACGTAATACCAAGGAGAGGTAGCAGCCATGGACTGGCGTCACAACGCCGTTTGCCGCGAGGAAGACCCCGAGCTCTTCTTCCCCATCGGCAACACCGGTCCTGCGCTGCTGCAGATCGAGGAAGCCAAGGCCGTCTGCCGTCGCTGCCCGGTGATCGAGCAGTGTCTGCAGTGGGCGCTCGAGTCCGGCCAGGACTCCGGCGTCTGGGGTGGTCTCAGCGAGGACGAGCGCCGCGCCATGAAGCGCCGCGCCGCCCGCAACCGGGCCCGTCAGGCCTCCGCCTGACAACCCACCCCTGCTGACAGCCTGAGCTTGGCGGCGCGTACAGCGAGTACGCATCTCCCGCCCCCGAGCCGCAGCGCGCAGTTCCCCCGATGCGCTTAGTTAAGCAGCAACGAGCTTTAGCCCCGGGCCATTTGATGGCCCGGGGCTCAATGCTGTGATGGGCCTCTTCCGAGGGACGCGGACCGGCTTGGGCAGCTGTTGCCTCTACTTCCGCGTCGGCACCGGGATGTCCAGGATCACACGGGTGCCGCGCTCCGGGGCCGGGACCATGTCGAAGGTTCCCCCCAACTCGCCCTCCACCAGGGTGCGTACGATCTGGAGACCGAGATTGCCCGCGGTCTTCGGATCAAAACCGTCCGGCAGGCCGATGCCGTCGTCCTGGACGGTGACCAGCAGGCGGGCTTCCTTGGGCGTACCGCCGCGGACCGCCGACACCTCGACCGTGCCAGTGTCGCCCTCGCGGAAGCCGTGCTCCAGCGCGTTCTGCAGAACCTCGGTCAGCACCATCGACAGCGGCGTGGCGACCTCGGCGTCGAGGATGCCGAAGCGGCCGGTGCGCCGGCCGGCGACCTTGCCCGGGGAGATCTCCGCGACCATGGCCAGGACGCGGTCGGCGATCTCGTCGAACTCCACGCGCTCGTCCAGGTTCTGGGAGAGCGTCTCGTGCACGATCGCAATCGATCCGACGCGTCGCACCGCCTCCTCCAGGGCCTCGCGGCCGCGGTCGGATTCGATGCGCCGGGCCTGGAGGCGGAGCAGGGCGGCGACCGTCTGGAGGTTGTTCTTGACGCGGTGGTGGATCTCCCGGATCGTCGCGTCCTTGGTGATCAACTCGCGTTCGCGGCGGCGGAGTTCGGTGACGTCGCGGAGCAGGACCAGCGAGCCGATGCGGGTGCCCTTGGGTTTGAGGGGGATCGCGCGGAACTGGATGACCCCGTCGGTGGCCTCGATCTCGAACTCGCGCGGCGCCCAGCCGCTGGCGACCTTGGCGAGCGCCTCGTCCACCGGGCCCCTGGTCGGGGCGAGTTCGGCCGTGGTCATGCCCAGGTGCTGGCCGACGAGGTCGGAGGCGAGGCCGAGGCGGTGGTAGGCGGACAGCGCGTTCGGGGAGGCGTACTGGACGAGGCCGTCGGCGTCGAGCCGGATCAGGCCGTCGCCCACCCGGGGCGAGGCGTCCATGTCGAGCAGCTGGTTCGCGAACGGGAAGGAGCCGGCCGCGATCATCTGTGCGAGGTCGGAGGCGCTCTGGAGGTAGGTGAGCTCCAGGCGGCTCGGGGTGCGCACGGTGAGGAGGTTGGTGTTGCGCGCGATGACGCCGAGGACGCGCCCCTCGCGCCGCACGGGGATCGACTCGACCCGGACGGGAACCTCTTCGCGCCACTCGGGGTCCCCCTCACGCACGATGCGGCCCTCGTCGAGGGCGGCGTCCAGCATCGGGCGGCGGCCACGCGGGACCAGGTGGCCCACCATGTCGTCCTGGTAGGACGTCGGACCGGTGTTGGGCCGCATCTGCGCGACGGACACGTACCGTGTGCCGTCACTGGTGGGGACCCACAGCACCAGGTCCGCGAAGGAGAGGTCGGAGAGCAGCTGCCACTCCGAGACCAGCAGGTGGAGCCACTCGAGATCGGTGTCGTCGAGGGCGGTGTGCTGGCGTACGAGTTCGTTCATGGAGGGCACGTGAGCGAGCGTACCCGGGGGTTTGTACGGCTCTGAAATGTGCGGGCCCGGAGCACACGGGCTCCTGGAACACCCGCGGGCCGCGGCGCCTGGGAGGGACCCTCAACCCTCCCGGCACCGCAGCCCGGAGCAATATCGGCCGTGGGGTGTGCGGTCCCGGTCGGCCGAAGGACGAGGAGCCGGGGCAGTCAGGGCAGAGAGCCTCGGTTCCTCTGTCCGCCTTCCTGTGCGGGGAAGGCGGAGGCTGGTGCGCGCTGCACACGCGCTCTCATCACGCATTGTGGACTAGACCACTCGTGGGTGTCCATGCGTTGGAGGCTGTTCGTTGTTGTTAATTCTCAGACGGCTCGGACGCGCCGGCGTCCTCCCGCAGCCTAACCCGTGTGGGTTCCTGTGCGGGGCCAGACGGACATGGCAATTTCCGCGACCGCCTCCAGTTCCTCCCGGCTCGCCCCGTCCCGCGCCTGTTGTGACATGCCCTGGATCATCGCGCCGGTGTGCCGGGCCAGGGCGGCGGCGTCGGTGCCCGGAGGCAGCACGCCGGCGGCGGCATCGGCACGGGCGCGGCTCTCGATCGCGGCGATATTGGCGTTGCGGCGGTCCCGCAACGACCGTTCGACCTCGGGGGTCGAGCAGTTGGCGGCGGCGTGGACGACGAGACAGCCGTGCGGATGGCCTGGTTCCGTGTACGCGGTGGCGGCCTCGCGCAGCATGCGCTCGACGGCGTCCCGGGCGGTGGGTTCCTCGGCGAGGGCCCGGTCCGTGAACGAGCCGTACCTCGTGCCGTAGACCTGGACGACCTCCTCGAAGAGGGACTGCTTGTCGCCGAAGGCCGCGTAGAGGCTGGGGGCGCCTATGTCCATGACCCGGGTGAGGTCGGAGACGGACGTGGCCTCGTAGCCGTGCTCCCAGAAGGCCAGGAGGGCTTTTTCCAGGGCGGTCTCGCGGTCGAAGGAGCGGGGGCGGCCGCGGGGCCTTCCTCTGGCCTTGCCCGTTGCCGTTGCGCCCGTCGCGGTTCCCGCGCCCTGACCCGTCCCGGTTCCGTTGTCCTGACCCGTCGCGGTTCCGTGTCTCTCGGCCCTCGCGGTCCCGTTCCCGTCGTCGTTCACCATGGAGTGCATTTTATAGCGGCCACTAGAAAATTGTCGGCGGGCTGCTGTACGGTCATTTCTGTAGCGACCGCTAGATAAATGAGAAGGGGGCGCCGCCATGGGCGTGCTCACAGGCAGGACGGCACTCGTCACGGGCGCGAGCAGGGGCATCGGGCGAGGGATCGCCGAGCGGCTGGGCCGCGACGGCGCGCGGGTCGGCGTGCACTACGGCAGGAACGAGACGGCGGCGAAGGAGACGGTCGCGGCGATCGAGGCGGCGGGCGGCTCGGCGTTCGCGGTGGGCGTGGAGCTGGGCCTGCCGGGGGACGCCGAGGCACTGTGGGCGGAGTTCGACCGGCACGCGGACGGGCTGGACATCCTCGTGAACAACGCGGGGATCGGTAACACGCCCCCGATCCAGGAGCTGGAGGAGCCGGAGTACGACAAGGTCTTCGCGGTGAACGTGAAGGCGCCGTTCTTCATACTCAAGCAGGGCATGAGCCGGCTGCGGGACGGCGGCCGGGTCGTCAACATCTCCTCGGGGCTTGCCCGCACCGCGGTAATGCCGGACAACATGGCGTACGCGATGACGAAGGGTGCGCTGGACGTCTTCTCGCGGGACCTGTCCAAGGTGCTGGGCCCTCGGGGCATCACGGTGAACTCGGTGGCGCCGGGGATCATCGACACGGACAACACGGCCCAGCTGCTGCACGGCAGTGCCGACGGCTGGGCGAAGGCCGCGGCCTATTCGGCGCTGGGCGGGGTGGGCGAGGCGGCCGACGTGGCCGACGTGGTGGCGTTCCTGGTCTCGGACCAGGGGCGGTGGATCACGGGAAGCTGGGTGGATGTGACGGGAGGGTCGCTCACGTAGTCAGCGAGTCTCCGTCACCTTCGCCAGCGCCCGGGGCGCGTCCGGGTCCTGGCCGCGGGCGATGGTGACCTCGTAGGCCAGGAGCTGGAGGGGAATGATCTCCAGGACGGGCTGGACCTCCTCGGCGACGTCCTCCGTGGGCAGGACGAAGCCGGCGGACGCCTGCTCGACCTGGTGCCCGGGGCCGATGACGACCAGATCGGCACCGCGGCCGCGCAGCCGGTCGAGGACCGGCTGGAGCGCTTCGCCGCCCTTGCCGTCGGTGACGACGGCGATGACCGGGGAGACGTTGTCGACCATGGCGAGCGGCCCGTGCAGCAGGTCGGCGCCGGAGTAGGAGAGCGCGGGGATGTAGCTGGTCTCCATCAGCTTGAGGGCGGCCTCCTTGGCCGTGGGATAGCCGTAGCCGCGTGAGGTGATCACCATGCGCTCGGCGAAGCGGTAGCGGGCGGCGAGGGCGCGCACCTCGTCCTGCCGGGCGAGCAGCTGTTCGGCGAGGTCCGGCAGCACCCGGGCGGGTGCGCCGTCGCCGCCGCGCAGGCCCTCGACGAACAGGTAGAGCGCGAGGAGGGAGGCGGTGTACGTCTTGGTCGCTGGGAGGGCCTTCTCCGGTCCGGCCATGATGTCGATGTGGTACTCGGAGACGCCGGCGAGCGGTGAGTCCGGGTTGTTGGTGACGGCGAGCGTGATCGCGCCGGCCTCGCGGGCGGCCCGCGTCGAGGCGACCAGGTCCGGGGAGCCGCCGGACTGGCTGACGGTGACGACGAGGACGTCCGTGAGGTCGGGCCGGGCGCCGTAGGCCGTGGTGGTGGACATCGAGGTGAGTCCGCAGGGCAGGCCGAGCCGGATCTCCAGGAGGTACTTGGCGTAGAGGGCGGCGTTGTCGGAGGTGCCGCGAGCGGTCAGCAGGACGAAGCGGGGTGCGCGGGCGGCGATCCGCCGTGCCACGTCCCGGATGGCGGGGGCGCCGTCGGCCAGGATCCGGCGCAGGACGGCGGGTTGCTCCGCCATCTCCCGGGCCATGATCCGGCCCGGGCGCTCGCTGAGGGGGTCCGGTGTGGCGGCGGCGGTCATGGCGGGGTCCTTCCGGGGCGCGGGCAGATGCAGCTCCCATTCCACTCCCCCGCACCGCGCAGCGGCCACGCGGGACCGGTGTTGTTCACCTGCGGGAGACCTGGCCGGCACCGGGTGGCCGGCCCTGCGGGACCGGCGGACTTCACCCTGGGAGCGGCGTCACCGCTCTGTTAGATTGGTCTAAACCACACGGCCCCTCTCGGGCCCTTCCCAGTTGAGCATCCCTCTCAGATCGGCAGGCCCAGCGTGGAAGTTGTCATCGTTCCGGACGCCAAGGCGGGCGGCGAGCTCATCGCCGAGGCCATGGCTCAGCTGCTCCGGCGCAAGCCCGGCGCCCTGATCGGCGTGGCGACCGGCTCGACGCCGCTGCCCGTGTACGAGGCGCTGGCGGCCAAGGTGCGCTCCGGTGCCGTGGACGTCACGCGGGCGCGGATAGCCCAGCTCGACGAGTACGTGGGGCTGCCTGCCGACCATCCGGAGTCGTACCGCTCGGTGCTGCGGCGTGAGGTGCTGGAGCCGCTCGGCATCGGGATGGACCAGTTCACGGGGCCGGACGGCACGGCCGAGGACGTGCAGGGCGCGTGCGAGGAGTACGACAAGGCGCTCGCGGACGCCGGGGGTGTGGACCTTCAGCTGCTCGGGATCGGGACCGACGGGCACATAGGGTTCAACGAGCCGTGTTCGTCGCTGGCGTCGCGGACACGGATCAAGACGCTGACCGAGCAGACCCGGATCGACAACGCGCGCTTCTTCGACGGCGACATCGACCAGGTGCCGCACCACGTGATCACGCAGGGCATCGGCACCATCCTGGAGGCCCGGCACCTGGTGCTGCTCGCCACCGGCGAGGGCAAGGCGGACGCGGTCGCGGCGACGGTGGAGGGGCCGGTTGCCGCGGTGTGCCCCGCGTCCGCGCTCCAGCTCCACCCGCATGCGACCGTCGTGGTCGACGAGGCCGCCGCGTCGAAGCTGAAGCTGGCGGACTACTTCCGGCACACGTACGCCAACAAGCCGGAGTGGCAGGGGATCTAGGTGTATTGATCACGAGCGTTGTTGACACTGACCGGGCTTGATCATGGCGAAGACCTCCGGTGTGGTGGAGCTGTCTAGGACTGCACCGCACGGAGGTCTTCGTGTCCCACCGTAATGCCCGGCTGACC